>NZ_DAOKZA010000001.1:129900-218275 GCF_035325925.1 Azohydromonas sp.
GGTGCGGCCCGGTCGTCGGGGCGGGGTGAGCACAGGCGCGCAGTCTATGCGCACGGCGCACCCCGGTGCTGCACCCGGGCGCCGCGGACCGGTCATCGTGCGGAACGAAAGCGCAGCTACGATGGTCCGATCGATGTCTCGGCCGGCGCGACCCGCACCGGCCACCTCGATCGTTCCATCCAAGGAGAACCCCATGCGACTGCAAGGCAAGAACATGATCGTCACCGGCGGGGCCAGCGGCATCGGCCTGGCCACCGTGGCGCGCTGCCTGAAGGAGGGCGCCAACGTCGTGCTGTCCGATCTGGCCGGCAGCGACGGCGCGGCGCGTGCGAAGGCGCTGGACGGCCAGGGCGGGCGCTGCCTGTTCAAGGCCTGCGACGTCAGTTCGACCGCGCAGGTCGACGCGCTGGTCGCGGACGCCGCCGAGGAACTCGGCAGCGTGGACATCGTGTTCGCCAACGCCGGCATCGGCGGGCTGGCCGACGCCACCGAGTACACCGACGCCGACTACCTGCGCATCATCGACATCAACCTCAACGGCGTGTTCCGCACCGCGCGCGCCGCGCTGCGGCAGATGTACCGGCAGGGCTCGGGCAGCATCGTCAACTGCGCGTCCATCCTCGGCACCCTGGGGCAGAGCGGCACCGCGGCGTACTCGGCGGCCAAGGGCGGCGTCGTGAACATGACGCGCACGCTGGCCATCGAGGCGGCACCGCGGGGCGTGCGCGTCAATTCGATCGGCCCGGGCTACATCGACACGCCGCTGCTGAAGGACCTGCCCGACGACATGCGCCGGGCGCTGATCGCGCTGCACCCGATCGGCCGCCTGGGCCGCGACGAGGAGGTCGCCAACGCGGTGCTGTTCCTGGGCAGCGACGAGGCCAGCTTCGTGACCGGCGCGTACCTGCTGGTCGACGGCGGCTACGCGGCGGGCAAGTCGTGACGCCCTGATGCCGCGCGCCGGGTTCAGCCCGACGGTCGCATCGCGGCGCGCGCCAGCGCCGCGGATTCGACCACGTGCACGCCGGCGTGCGCGCGCAGCGTGGCCAGCAGCCCGGCGGCGACGTCGTCGGCGGCGATCGGGCGCCAGCGCGCCGGCAGCCAGCGCGCGACCGGCGCGGCGAGCGACTGCGCCAGGTGCTCGGCGAAGCGCCGCGGCTGGCCGAGCGCGCCGCGGTCGCCGACGAGCAGCGACGGGCGCGCGATGGCGAGCACTTCGAAGCCCAGCGTGGCCAGCGCGGCCTCCATCTCGCCCTTGACGCGGTTGTAGAACACCGCCGAGCGCTGGTCGGCGCCGAGTGCCGAGACCACGCCGAAGCGCGTCGCACCGGCGGCACGCGCGGCGCGCGCGAAGGCGAGCACGGCGTCGTGATCGACCGCGCGCTGCGCCGCCTGCGATCCGGCCTGCGCGATCGTCGTGCCGAGCGCGCACAGTGCGCTGTCCAGCGGTGGCAGGTCGTGCGGCGGCCAGGGCAGGCGTCGCGCCTTGGGCAGTGCCTCGAGTTCGGGCACCGCGCGGCGCAGCGGCAGCCACAGCGCGGTGCACTCCGGATCGGCGGCCAGCCGGCGTGCGAGCGCGCGCCCGACCAGCCCGCTCGCGCCGGCGAGCGCGACGCGGCCGGGCACGGGGGGCGAACGCATGCGCGCAGTCTATGCGCGCACCGCGGCCGGGCCGCGCGTTCAGCGCTTGGGCTGCGTCAGCCGCGGGCCGGGGCGCGCGGCACCGCGCCGTGGCGCGGTGCCCGGTGCCGACTCGCGGCGGCCGTGCGGCTGGCCGTGCGGCGCCGGCTGCGTGGCGTGCCCAGCGCCGACCTTGTCGTGTCGCGGCGCGCCGCCGTGGCGCGACGGCTGACCCTGCGGCGCAGCGCCGTCGCGGCGCGGCGGCCGGCCGGCGTCGCGGCGCGGGTCGGGGCGCGGTGCGGGGCGCCCGCCGCCGCGCCGCGTGCCGCCGACGCCGATCGTCATGCGGCCGAGCACGATCGGCTCGGCCTTCTCGCCCGCCGGCGGCTCGAAGCCCGGCACCGCCTCGCGCGGGATGCGGCGCTTGATGAGCTTCTCGATGTCGGCGAGGAAGATCTCCTCGTCGAGGCACACCAGGCTCACCGCCTCGCCCTGCGCGCCGGCGCGCCCGGTGCGGCCGATGCGGTGCACGTAGTCCTCGGGCACGTTGGGCAGCTCGAAGTTGACGACGTGCGGCAGTTGGTCGATGTCGATGCCGCGCGCGGCGATGTCGGTGGCCACCAGCACCTGCAGCGTGCCCGCCTTGAAGTCGCCCAGCGCCTTGGTGCGCGCGCCTTGGCTCTTGTTGCCGTGGATCGCCATCGCGCTGATGCCGTGGTCGTTCAGGTACTCGGCCAGCCGGTTCGCGCCGTGCTTCATGCGCGTGAACACCAGCACCTGGTGCCAGTCGCCGCCGCGGATCAGGTGCGCGAGCAGCTCCTTCTTCTTCTCGCGGCCCACCGGGATCACCTTCTGGTCGATCAGGTCGGCGGTGGCGTTGCGGCGCGCGACCTCGATCAGCGCCGGGCTGTTCAGCAGCCGGTCGGCCAGCGCCTTGATCTCGTCGCTGAAGGTGGCCGAGAACAGCAGGCTCTGCTTCTTCGCCGGCACGATCGCCAGCACCTTCTTGATGTCGTGGATGAAGCCCATGTCGAGCATGCGGTCGGCTTCGTCGAGCACGAAGATCTGCACGTGCGACAGGTCCAGCGTGCCCTGCTGGTGGTGATCGAGCAGGCGACCGGGCGTGGCGACGAGGATGTCGATGCCCTGGCGCAGGCGGTCGATCTGCGGCTGCATGCCCACGCCGCCGAACATCACCATGCTCGCGAGCCGAAGGTACTTGCCGTAGGTGCGCACGCTCTCCTCGACCTGCGCCGCGAGCTCGCGCGTCGGGGTGAGGATCAGCGCGCGGATCGCGACGCGGCCGCGCGCGTCGCGCGCCGGCGGCGTGCTCGACAGGCGCTGCAGCATCGGCAGCGTGAAGCCGGCGGTCTTGCCGGTGCCGGTCTGCGCGCCGGCCATCAGGTCGCCGCCGGCGAGCACGGCGGGGATCGCCTGCGCCTGGATCGGCGTGGGGGTGTCGTAGCCCTGCTCGCGCACGGCGCGCAGGATCGGCTCGGCCAGGCCGAGGTCGGTGAACTTCATTCGAGAACGTTTCCGTGGGACGAGCCCGTCGCCGCTGCAGGGCAGGGCGCCAGTCGCAGGCGTCGCGGGTGCGCGGGAGCCACGGCAGCGGCCGCGGGCGCAGGGGTCGGAGTTGACAGCGAACACGCCGACTGGAAGGCGTGTCGATGACGACATTCTATCCCGCCGGTCGCAGGCACGCCGGTGCCCCTCGCGCCCGCGACCCTTGAATCCGCGCCGCGGCGCCCCAATTGCACATGACGTTGTTTCACACGCCATCCGCCAGGACGCCCGCCATGAACGCGACACCGACCCCCGTGCTGATCCCTGCCCATCTGGGCACGGTGGCGCTGCTCGGGCGGCTGCTGCAGCAACTCGAGAGCCGGCCGCGCGGCGTCTCGGCGGAGCAGTACCGCGTGCTGGTGCGGCGTCTGGGCGAGGCGCTCGACGCGCTGCCTGCCGACGACGACACGCAGTCGGCGCTGCGCGCACTGATGAACCTCTGGCCCGCGCTGGGCGAGGTGTACGAGAACCTGCGCTACCGCCACGCCGGCCTGCTGCGCGCGCCCGTCGACGCGGCGGCTCGCGCCGAGCTCGCCGCGCGCGAGGCCATCGAGCGCGCCGCCGCGCGTCGCTGACCCCGTCCGCGACCCGGCGCGCTCACTCGGGCGACAATACGCGCTTGGCGGGCCGGGCCCGCCGAGTCGATCCGATGGCAGGCACCGCCTGCCGTTTGTCTTTCTGCGCGGGCCCCCGGCCGGGGGCGGCGCGAGATCCGAAGCAAGGCAAGCCGATGGCCCAATACGTCTACACGATGAACCGCGTCAGCAAGATCGTCCCGCCGAAGCGGGAGATCCTGAAGGACATCTCGCTGTCGTTCTTCCCCGGCGCGAAGATCGGCGTGCTCGGCCTCAACGGCGCGGGCAAGAGCACGCTGCTGAAGATCATGGCCGGCGTCGACAAGGAGATCGAGGGCGAGGCGATCCCGATGCCGGGCATCAAGATCGGCTACCTGCCGCAGGAGCCGCAGATGGACCCCGACCAGACCGTGCGCCAGGCGGTGGAAGAAGGCATCGGCGGCGTGCTCGCGGCCAAGAAGCGGCTCGACGAGGTCTACGCGGCCTACGCCGAGCCCGACGCCGACTTCGACGCGCTCGCTGCCGAGCAGGCCGAGCTCGAGGCGCTGATCGCCACCGCCGGCAGCGAGAACACCGACCTGCAGCTCGAGATCGCCGCCGACGCGCTGCGCCTGCCGCCGTGGGACGCGCAGATCGGCCAGCTGTCGGGCGGCGAGAAGCGCCGCGTCGCGCTGTGCCGGCTGCTGCTGTCCAAGCCCGACATGCTGCTGCTCGACGAGCCGACCAACCACCTCGACGCCGAGTCGGTCGACTGGCTCGAGCAGTTCCTCAAGCGCTTCCCCGGCACCGTGGTGGCGATCACCCACGACCGCTACTTCCTCGACAACGCCGCCGAGTGGATCCTCGAGCTCGACCGCGGCCGCGGCATCCCGTACCACGGCAACTACAGCGTCTGGCTCGACCAGAAGGAGAAGCGCCTCGAGCTCGAGCAGCGCACCGAGGACGCGCGCACCAAGGCGATGAAGCGCGAGCTCGAGTGGGTGCGCAAGAACCCCAAGGGCCGGCAGGCCAAGAGCAAGGCGCGCCTGGCACGCTTCGAGGAGCTGAGCGACGTCGAGTACCAGAAGCGCAACGAGACCAACGAGATCTTCATCCCGGTGGCCGAGCGCCTCGGCCACGAGGTGATCGAGTTCGACGGCGTCAGCAAGAGCTTCGGCGACCGGCTGCTGATCGACAACCTGAGCTTCAAGATCCCGGCCGGCGCGATCGTCGGCATCATCGGCCCCAACGGCGCCGGCAAGTCGACGCTGTTCCGCATGATCCAGGGCAAGGAGCAGCCCGACAGCGGCACGATCAAGATCGGCCAGACCGTCAAGATGGCCTTCGTCGACCAGACGCGCGAGGCGCTGGAAGGCGACAAGACGGTGTGGGAGGACGTCTCGGGTGGTCTCGACAACATCACGGTCGGCAAGTTCGTGATGCCCAGCCGCGCGTACCTGGGCCGCTTCAACTTCAAGGGCAACGACCAGCAGAAGCTGGTGAAGAACCTCTCGGGCGGCGAGCGCGGGCGGCTGCACCTGGCCAAGACGCTGGCGCGCGGAGGCAACGTGCTGCTGCTCGACGAACCCAGCAACGACCTCGACGTCGAGACGCTGCGCGCACTCGAAGACGCGCTGCTCGAGTTCGCCGGCAGCGTGCTCGTGATCAGCCACGACCGCTGGTTCCTCGACCGCATCGCGACGCACATCCTGGCGTGCGAAGGCGACAGCCAGTGGGTGTTCTTCGACGGCAACTACCAGGAGTACGAGGCCGACAAGGTCAAGCGCCTGGGCGAGGAAGGCGCGCGGCCGCACCGGCTGCGCTTCCGGGCGTTGAAGTAGACCACCCGCGAGACGCCTGCGGCACTTCCGCCTCGAGGAAGCGCCGCCGGCCGACCGGCGCAGCCGGGTCCGCGGCGGTCGCCCGGACGGCACGGCGGATGCGACGCCGGGCACGCACACGATGCATGACGGCGGGCGCGCCTTGCCCCGCTTGCACTTCGTGACAGCGACGGCGGCATCGTTGTTACGATTGCCGCCACCGCAACCCCACGGAGACTGCGCATGTCCACGCTGCGACGCCTGATCGCCACCGCCGCCGCCGCGGCCCTGACGCACGCCAGCCTGGTGCACGCCGCACCGTCCGGGCTGATCTCGGCCGAGCAGGTCGCCGACGCGCAGGCCGCCTCGGCGTCGTCCGAGTCGCACGCCAGGCTGCTGCAGCAGCTCGACCGTGCCGAGGTCGTCGAGGCGCTGCGCGCGCGCGGCGTGTCGGCCGAGGCGGCGCGCGAGCGCGTGGCCGCGCTGACCGACGCCGAGGCGGCGCATGTCGCGCTTCAGATCGACCAGGCGCCGGCGGGCGGCAGCGTGCTCGGCACCGTGGTGTTCATCTTCGTGCTGCTGCTCGTGACCGACATCCTCGGCTTCACGAAGGTCTTCCCGTTCACGCGCTCGATCCGCTGAAGCCCGGCGTCGTCTCGCGCGGGCGGCGTCGCGCGCCGCGGCTGGCCGCGGCGCTGCTCGCCGGCACGCTGCTCGGCGGCTGCGCCGCGCTCGACGCACCGCAGTCGCGCGCGCTGCGCACCGCGCCGCCGGCGACGCTGCGCGGCGCGGCCGAGCTGACGCAGGTGCCCTTCTTCGCGCAGGCGCAGTTCCATTGCGGGCCGGCGTCGCTGGCGATGGCGGCGCAGGCCGCCGGTGTCGACGTCACGCCCGACGCGGTCGCCGACGGCGTGTTCCTGCCGGCGCGCGAGGGCTCGCTGCAGGTCGAGATGCTTGCCGCCGCGCGGCGCCAGGGGCTGCTCGCGGTGCCGCTGCCGCGAAGGCTCGGCGCGCTGCTCGCCGAGCTCGACGCCGGCCATGCGGTGGTCGTGCTGCAGAACCTGGCGCTGCCGATCGCGCCGCGCTGGCACTACGCGGTGGCCGTCGGCTACGACCTGGCCGCCGGCGAGATCGTGCTGCGCAGCGGCGACCAGCCGCGCCAGCGCATGACGCTGTCGACCTTCGAGCACACCTGGGCGCGTGGCGGCCACTGGGCCTTCGTCGCGCTGCCGCCGCCGGCGTTGCCGGTCACCGCCGACGAGGCCGACGCGGTGCAGGCGGCGCTGGGCTTTGCGCGCGTCGCCGCGCCGGCCGACGCCGCGCGCGCCTGGGCCGGCGTGCGCGCGCGCTGGCCCGACCAGCTGGTCGCCGCGATCGGCCACGGCAACGCGCTGTTCGCCGCCGGCGACGCCGATGCCGCGGCGCAGGTGCTGGCGCACGCGGCGCAGCGCCACGACAGCGCCGCGGCCTGGAACAACCTGGCGCGGGTGCACCTGCAGCGCGGCGACCGCGACGCCGCGCTCGCCGCGGCCCGACGCGCATTGGCCGCGGCCGAGCGCGAACCCGCGTGGCGCGACGCCGCGGCACGCACGCTGCGCCGCGCCGAGCAGGCGCCGTGACGCGCGCCGGGCGGCGCGCCGTGATGCCCTGGGGATTGCCGCCGTGCGCGGCCGCCCCGACGATCGCGCCGCCACAGCCAGGAGCGCGCATGCCGAGTGCCCGTCCGACCCGAACGCCAGGCCCGAAGAAGATCGCCGCGGCACGACCCGCGCGTGCCGGGCGCGCCGCGGGCGCGCCGGCCTGGAAGCGCGTCGCGCGCCCCGACGCGATCGACTTCCGCGACCGCTGGTACGTGCCGGGCATCTCGTCGGCGCCGCCGGCCACGCTGTTCCCGTCGCAGCCGCTGCCGGTGAAGAACCAGCGCGACACCAACGCCTGCACCGGGTTCGCGCTCGCGCTGGTCGTCGAGCACCTGCTGCGCCGCGCCGGCCGCGAGCACGAGCCGGCGATCTCGCCGTTCATGCTGTACTCGATGGCACGCCGCTACGACGAGTTCCCGGGTTCGGTGGCCGACGAGGGATCGAGCCTGCGCGGTGCGCTCAAGGGCTGGTTCAAGCACGGCGCGTGCCGCGAGCCGTTGTTCCCCGGCCTTGAGATGCCGCCGGCGGCGCCGCGCATCGACGACGACTGGTGGTACGACGCGGTGCGCCGGCCGATGGGCGCCTACTACCGCATCGCGCCGAACCAGCTCACCGACATGCACGCCGCGCTCAACGAGGTGGGCGTGCTGTACGTCAGCTGCGGCTGTCACGCGGGCTGGGACGAGGGCGTGCGCGTGCGCCCGCGGCGCGAGCGGCCGACGCGATTCGACGACGTGTGGGAGATCCCGGTGCGCGGTGGCGAGGCCGAGCACGCGGGCCACGCGTTCGCGATCCTCGGCTACAACGAGCGCGGCTTCCTGGTCCAGAACTCGTGGGGTCCGGGCTGGGGTTCGCACGGCTACGCGCTGCTGACCTACGGCGACTGGCTGGCCAACGCGATGGACTGCTGGGTGGCACAGCTCGGCGTGGTCACGCAGGACCACCGCGACCTCGCGGTGGCCGACTCGCTGCGCCACGACCCGCGCAGCGGAAAGGTCGTGCTGGCGACCAGCGAGGTGCTGCGCCACCGCGAGCTGGCGCCGTTCGTCCTGAACATGGGCAACAACGGCGCGCTGAGCAACAGCGGCGTGTTCCGCACCGCGCCCGACGACGTGCGCGCGATCGCCGACGTGCAGCTCGAGCGCGCGCGCGGCGAGTGGCAGCTCGCCGACGGCACGGTCGACGTGTGCGTCTACGCGCACGGCGGTCTGGTCGGCGAGAAGGACGCGGCGAAGACCGCGGCGCGCTGGATCCCGGCGCTGTACGAGGCGCGTGTCTTCCCGATCTTCCTGATGTGGGAGACCGACTTCTGGACCACGCTGGGCGGCCTGATCGCCGACACCGTCAAGGGCGAGCCGCGCACGACCGCCGCCGGCGCCGTGTTCGAGCGCTGGTGGAACCGCCGCCTCGAGCGCGCGCTGGCCCGGCCGGGCACCGCACTGTGGAGCGAGATGAAGCGCAACGCCGACGCGATCAGCCTGTACCGCGATCACGTCGCCGACGACGAGCAGGCCGGCGCGGTGCTGCTGTACCGGCACTTCAAGCACAAGGTGAAGAACAAGAACGTGCGCATGCACTTCGTCGGCCACTCGGCGGGTGGCATCGTCGGCAGCCTGATGCTGCAGCGCCTCGCCGACGAGGGCATGCGCTTCGAGTCGGTGAGCTTCATGGCCCCGGCGGTGCGCGCCGACCTGTTCGCCGCCACGCTGGCGCCGCTGATCCGCCAGGGCACCGTCGCGCGCTACCAGCAGTTCTCGCTGACCGCCCAGGCCGAGGAGGACGACCCGACCTGCGGCGCGTACCGCCGCTCGCTGCTGCACCTGGTGGCCGAGTCGTTCGAAGGCGGGTCGCGCCAGCCGATCCTGGGCCTCGAGGGCGACGCGCGCGCCGTGCTCGGCACGCTGCCGAACACGACGCTGCACCTCGCGCCCGGCGCACGCAGCAAGGCCAGCACGCACGGCGGCTTCGACGACGACGACACCACGCTGCGCCAGGTGATCCGCTTCGTCCGGGGCGGCTGAACCTCCGCGTCCCACCCCGATCGGCCCCGATTGACCGCGCGGCATCGCCGCGGTGTACTGCGCGCCGGGTCCCGGTGGCGGGACGTCCAGGAGCAACGCACGATGGGCAGCACGATCACCTTCCAGCGTCCCGATGGCCGGCCGGTCGCGGGCTACCTCGCCGAGCCGGCGTCGCCGGGCCCGGGCGTCGTCGTGATCCAGGAGTGGTGGGGCCTGAACGACCAGATCCGCGGCGTTGCCGAGCGGCTGGCGCTGGCCGGCTACACCGCGCTGGTGCCCGACCTGTACCGGGGCAAGTCGACCATCGCCGCCGAGGAGGCGCACCACCTGATGACGAACCTGGACTTCGGCGACGCCGCGTCGCAGGACGTGCGCGGTGCGGTGCAGGCGCTGAAGGCGCGCGGCTGCGCGAAAGTGGGCGTCACCGGCTTCTGCATGGGCGGCGCGCTGACGGTCCTCGCGCTGACGATGGCACCGGAGGCCGACGCCGGCGTCGTCTGGTACGGCTACCCCCCGCTCGAGTTCGTCGACGCCGGCAAGATCCAGTCGCCGGTGCTGGCGCACTGGGCGACGCAGGACGCCGCGTTCGCGATCGACGGCGTCGACGCGCTCGAGGCCAGGCTGCGCGACGCGGGCGTCGCGTACACCGGCCACCGCTACCTCGCGCACCACGCCTTCGCCAACGACACCGCACAGGGGCCGGGACGCATCGCCGTCACCCAGTACGACGCGGCGTGGGCGCAGGTGGCGTGGGACCGCACGCTGCGGTTCTTCGGGCGGCACCTGGGCTGACCTGCGCGACTTCGCGCCGTGCACCGTCGGCGCGACTCCCGGCAGGTCGCCGGGCGGTGGCGCGCTGTTCGTGTCGATCGAACCACGGGCCAAGGTCGCGTGGTTCAGGCGCGCACTCGACGCCGTGCAGGTCGCGTTCTGCGGCGCCGTGAATCCGGCTTGCGCGCACGACGGCAGCTTCCCGGACCCGACAGTCGACGGGTGCCCGCAGGCGACCCCCAGACGGCTGACCCACGACGCCGCGGTCGACAACTTCCGCCAGGGTCTCACCGGTGGCAGCGGCCGCACGCGGGCGATCGCGCTGCCGCCGCAGTGCGCGCGGCGGCGCGCGACGACCGCATCGGCTGCGGCGGGTGCGCCAGGTCTTTGCCGACGTTCAGCCGGTGCTCGGTGCCCAGCCCGGGCCCTTGAGTTCGACGATCACCAGGTGGGCGTTGAAGCCGCCGATGTTCTCGGCCGCGTGCGTGCCGGCGTCTTCCCACAGCACGAAGCCGGGCGGGATGTCGACGACATGCGCCTTGCCGTCGGCACCGGCCAGGCGCGCCTTCGCCGGCGCGAGGCTGATCGTGACGTGGTCCGGGTGCGAGTGCAGGCCTTCGCCGCAAACGCCCATGCCGGGGCGGCTGCGATACTCGAGCACGCGCACGCGCTCGTTCTCGAGCAGCACCTTGTACGACGCCGGGTTGGCCTGCGTCGCGCCCTTGGCGCGGTCGTTCGCCTGGGCCAGCGCCTCGCCGCCGAGGCCGACGGCGCCCAGCAGCGACAAGGTCTGGCGCCGGCTCAGGCCGCGTCGGGGCGGCGCCGGTGGGTGATGTTCGGTCATCGTGCGCTCCATCTCGGTCGGGTTCACATCTGGCGGAAGCGGTGGTGATACGCCTCGGCCACGGGCAGCACCTCGCTGCGTCTCTTCAGCCGCAGGCTCAGATGGCCGCGGCCGTCGCGGTGCACGCTGTCGATCGCGTGCACGTTGACCAGCGCCGAGCGATGGACCTGCCAGAACACGGCCGGGTCGAGCTCATCGCTCAGCTCCTTGATCGTCTTGCGGATCACCGCCTCGGCATCGGCGGTGATCACCAGCGTGACCTTGTTGTCGGCGCGGAAGTACAGCACCTCGTCGACGGTGATCAGGCGGATCGTGCTGCCGCGCGATGCGTTGATCCACTGCAGGTGGCGCGCAGGCGGTGCGGCGTCGGCGCGCGGCAGCAGTGTCGTCAGGTCGGCCGGCGGGCGGCACAAACGGTCCTTCAGGCGTTGTACCGTGGTCAGTAGCCTTCCGGGGTCGATCGGCTTGAGCACGTAGTCGACCGCGCCGGCCTCGAAGGCGTCGATCGCGTACTGGTCGTAGCCGGTGATGAACGCCACGTGGCAGTGCCGCCCGACGTGGCGCGCCACCTCCAGCCCCGACAGCCGCGGCAGGTGGATGTCTAGCAACGCCAAATCGGGGGCGTGGTGTTCGATCGCGCGCAGCGCCGCCGGCCCGTCTGCCGCGCGCTCGACGATCTCGAGCTCCGGCCACAGTGCCTCGAGGTGCTCGCACAACTCGTCGACGAGCAGCGGCTCGTCCTCGGCCAGGACGGCGCGCGGCGCGGGGTCAGTCGTTGCGGTCATCGGGCAACTCCACGACGAGCCGGCGGCCGTCGCCGCCGGGGGGGGAAACGACGCGGCCGCCGCGGTCGGCCGACATCGCGTCGACCTGCTCGCGCACGGCCGCCGACGGCGGCTGAGGCAGCTCGATGTCGAGCCGCAGGCGACCGGTCCGTCGCTCGGCGGCCAGGCGCAGCGTCGCGCCGACGTCAGGCTCGCGCAACTGCTCGTCGAGCAGCGACAGCACGATGCCGGGCACGAACGGCGCATCGCCCGCGGCTTGGGCCTGCCGCCCATCGAGGCGCAGCGTCGACAGGCCGCCGTGCGCGCGCACATCGAGGTAGGCCGACGCCAGCGCCAGTTCTTGGCCCAGCGTCGGCGACGCCTCGCGCGTGTGCGAGGTGGCCAGGCGGAGGAACCCGATCAGCCGGTCGAGCAGTCGTTCGGCGTGTGCCGGGTCGTCGCGGTACGCCTGCGCGACCACGCCGACCAGCCCCAGCACCACCTGCGGGTCGACGCGGCCCTGCAACGCGCGCAGGCGTGCCGCGGCGACGCGCCGCTCGGCCTCTCGCTGCGCGCGGCGCAAGCTGGCCAGCCGTCGCATCGCGAGGTCGCGCCGATGGCGCTGTCGCTCGTACGCGAAGACGAAAGGTGCCACGACCAGCCCGAGGTAGCCGAGCAGCAGGGCCTGCGCCGTTGGCGCCATCGAGCGACCGACGCCGAGCGCGATCGGCGGCGTCCAGGGGTCGACCAGCCACAGCACCATGCGGCCGCCGACGATGCCCAGCGTCACCGCCGCCGCCCACAGCAGGCGAGGCCACGGCGGCAGTGTCGAGCGCGCCAGCCGGCGCGCGGCGAGTATCAGCACGACCGCGGTCGGCACGCTGTACACGAGGTTGCCGGACACCCGCGCCGCCACGGTCCCGACGTCGAACTCCCCCAGCGACGGGTCGAGCGCGTACGTCAGTCGCGGTCCCGCGTCGGCGACCACGATCATCGCGACCAGCAGCAGGTCGTGCCGCCAGGCCGACGCCAAGCGGTGCGCCGGTGCACGGAAGCCCGCGCGCAGCACCGGTGCGTCGAGCGTGGCCGTGGTGCCCATCGCGTCAGCCTGCGTTGGCCGGCAGGTGGACGACCGCGGTGACGCCGGGGCCGTCGTCGCGGCTGCGCAGCTCGAGCCCGGCGCGGCGACCGAACAGCGTGGCGAGTCGTCGGCGCACGTTGGTCAAGCCGACGCCGGTGCCGCCGGCGGCGGCGCCGAAGCCGACGCCGTCGTCGCGCACCTCGACGGTCAGCGTCGCGCCGTCGCGCCGCGCGCACACGACGACGCGGCCGCCGTCGGCCTTTGGCTCGAGGCCGTGCTTGATCGCGTTCTCGACCAGGGTCAGCAGCAGCACCGGCGGGAACTCGAGCGCGCGCAGCGGCGCCGGCACTTCGACGGCATAGACCAGTCGCGCACCCATGCGCATGCGAAACAGTGCCAGATAGGCCTCGACGAGCGTCAACTCGTCGCCGAGCGTCGCGCGACGCTGGCGCAACTGCGGCAGCGCCGAGCGCAGGTAGCGCTGCAGCTGCTCGGTCATCTGCGCAGCCGAGTCCGGCTGCGTGCGGTACAGGCGCCGCAGGTTGGCCAGCGTGTTGAACAGGAAGTGCGGTTCGATCTGCGCCTGCAGCTGCTGCAGGCGCTGCTCGATCTCCTCGCGCTCGAGGCGCGCACGGTCGGCGCCGACGTCGAGCGCCTGTGCGTCGAGCCGGCGCGTGCGCCGGTCGGCGTCGGTGATCAGCGCGCAGAACACGGGCGGCGTCGCCCAGATGATCGCCTGCCCGATCACGCCGCGCGCGTCCGGGAGTCGCTCGAAGTCCCAGGCGACGACCAGGAAAGCGAGGACGAGTCCGCAGGTGGCGGCGACCAGGATGACGACGAAGGGCAGCAGCCGCCACGGTGCATCGCGCGGCAGCAGCTCGTCGACCAGCACGTAGGTCAGCAATAGGCCGATGGACACCGGCAGCAGCTCGAGCGTGTGCCGCAACAGCTCGAGAACGATCTCGGCACCGCCGTAGAACTCGACCACACCGGGCTCCTGCAGCAGCCGCGTCGACATGAGCAGTGTCATCGCGAGGGCCAGGGCCAGCCGGTGCGGCGCCAGCGCCTGCCGCGCGCGCAGCCAGCCGCTCGAGACCGGGGGCTCGGCGGGCGGTGGGGTGAGGTGCATCCCGCGCAGCATCACCTGGGCCCGAAGCCCGCCGATTATCGACAGCGGGCTCGCGCAGGAAACCCCGGAATGCGACGGAGGCGGCGCGACACCCGATGGTTGCCGTCGGGCGCCGATGGAGCCCCGCCGCGCGCGTCGCGACCAGGGGCCTACAGCCGCCCGCCGGCGCGGTACGCCTCGCGGCGGGCCGCGGGCACGACGGCGTTGAACGCCAGCGGCGTGACCAGCGTCGTCGCCAGCCCCATCAGCACCAGCACCGAGAACAGCTCGATGCCGATGAAGCCGCGTTCGTAGGCGATGCTCGCCACCACCAGTTCCATCGCGCCGCGGCCGTTGAGCACGCAGCCCAGCGCCAGCGCCAGCGCCTCGCGGTGGGTCATGCCGGCGCGCCGGCCGCCCCACCATCCGGCCAGCACCTTCGACGCGACGGCGGCGAGCAGCACGACGACAACGAAGGGGACGTCGTCGAGCGAGTGCAGCGCGAACTCGAGCCCGATGTAGGCGAAGAACACCGGCGCGAGGAACCCGCCGGTGACCGACGCCAGCGTGCGGCGCAGGTCGTCGTAGCGCGACGCGACGAAGTGGCGCTGGTCGAGCAGCAGCGCGCCGAAGAAGGCGCCGATCACGAAGTGGAAGCCCAGCGCCTCGCTGACCGTGCCGACGAGCATCACGAACAGGATCACGACGCCGAACAGGGCCTCGGGGCCGAGCACCGCGACGATGCGCTCGGGCACCGCGGCGATGTTCACGCCGCGCCGCTCGAGCAGGTGCAGGCTGGCGTTGAGCGCGACGATCGTCGCCGCCAGCGCCAGCAGCTTGAGCGTCACCGTCGACCCGGCGGCGGCCACCGCGCTCCAGGTGGTCTGCTCGGGCAGCGCCAGCAGCACGCCCAGCACGAACAGCGCCAGCACGTCGTTGATCACCGCGGTCGACACCGCGAGGTGCCCGATCGGCGTGGCGAGCATGCCGAAGTCCTCGAGCATCTTCACCGCCACCGGCAGCGCGGTGATCGAGATGCACAGCCCGAGGAACACGGTGCGCATCACGTCGAGGTCGAAGGCCAGCGCGACCGCCACGCCGACGCCGAACGGCAGCACGAAGCCCAGCAGCGCGACCAGCAGCCCGCCGCCGCGCAGCGCCGTGACGATGTCGCGCAGCCGCATCTCGAGGCCGGCCGAGAGCACGACGAGGAAGATCGCCAGCGACGCGATGCCCGACAGCGCCGCGTTCGGCTCGACCCATCCGAACACGCTGGGGCCGAGCAGCACGCCGGCGAGCATCTCGCCGACGATGGCCGGCTGGCCGTAGCGGGTGGCCAGGTGGCCGAGCAGGCGCGCGGCCACCAGCACGGCGAGCAGGCTGGTCAGGACTTGCATGCGGGCGCGCGGCGTCGCGGCGGGTGCTGCGGCGTGCGGGTCGTCAGCGCGTGTGCCACAGCCAGGCGGCGCCGCGCACGCCCGACGCGTCGCCGTGGGCCGCAGGCCGCAGCGTGGTGCGCAGCGGCTCGCCCGGCGCGCCGGCCGCGAACACCCAGCGGTGCCACAGCGCCGGCACGCGTGCGTACAGCCCGGCCAGCCGCGACAGGCCGCCGCCGAGCACGATCACGTCGGGGTCGAGCAGGTTGACCACGCCGGCCAGCGCGCGCGCCAGGCGCTGCGCGTGGCGTTCGAGCGTCGCGGCGCACGCGGCGTCGCCGGCGGTGGCGCGCTGCGCGATCTGCGCCGCGTCGATCGCCCCGCCGCCGTGGCGACGGTGGTCAGCCGCCAGCGCCGGGCCGCTGAGCCAGGTCTCGATGCAGCCGCGCTGGCCGCAGTAACACGGCAGCGGCGGGTCGTCGTCGCCGGCCCAGGGCAGCGGGTTGTGCCCCCACTCGCCGGCCAGGCCGTTGACGCCGGCCAGCACGCGTCCGCGCACCGCGATGCCGCCGCCGACCCCCGTGCCCAGGACGACCGCGAATACCACTTCGGCGCCGGCCCCGGCACCGTCGGTGGCCTCGGACAGCGCGAGGCAGTTCGCGTCGTTGGACAGGCGCAGCGGCTGGCCGAGCCGGGCCTCGAGGTCGCGCTGCAGCGCGCGGCCGTTCAGGCAGGTCGAGTTCGCGTTCTTCACGCGGCCCGCCGGCGTCAGCGCACCCGGGTGGCCGACGCCGACCGTCAGGTCGCGGCCGGTGGCGGCGCGCGCCCGGGCCACCAGCGCGGCGACCGCGTCGAGCGTCGCGTCGTAGTCGCCGGCCGGCGTGGGCACGCGCTCGCGCCATGGCACCGTGCCGTCGGCGGCGAGCACCGCGGCCTCGACCTTCGTGCCGCCGAGGTCGATGCCCAGCGCCGGCGGTGACGCCGTGCCCATCGTGCGGCCGCCGTCGTGCGGTTCAGAGCGGCCGCGTGCGCGCGTCGAGCCAGGCGAGCGCGTCGCCGTCGACCCGCGGTGCCAGCCGCTCGCGCACCGTGGCGTGGTAGCGGTCGAGCCACGCGACCTCGGCCGCGTCGAGCAGCGCACGCTCGATGCAGCGCGTGTCGATCGGGCACAGCGTGAGCGTCTCGAACTCGAGGAACTCGCCGAACTCCTCGGGCGCGGCCAGCGACGCCGGCACGTTGAGCACCAGGTTCTCGATGCGCACGCCCCAGCGCCCGGGGCGGTACACGCCCGGCTCGATCGAGGTGATCATGCCCGGCTGCATCGCGGTGGTCGGTTCGGGCATCGCGCGGCTGATCGACTGCGGGCCCTCGTGCACGTTGAGGAAATAGCCCACGCCGTGGCCGGTGCCGTGACCGTAGTCCATCCCCGCCGCCCACAGCGGCGCGCGCGCGACGGCGTCGAGCGCCGGCGCCGGCCAGCCGCGCGGGAAGCGTGTGCGCGACAGCGCGATCGTGCCCTTGAGCACGCGCGTGTAGTCGTGCCTCATCGCCGCGCTGGGCGTGCCCACCGGCCACACGCGCGTGATGTCGGTGGTGCCGCCCAGGTACTGGCCGCCGGAGTCGATCAGCAGCAGCGAGTCACCCTCGATCGCCGCGTGCGACGCCGGCGTCGCGCGGTAGTGCGGCATCGCGCCGTTGGCGCCGAAGCCGGCGATGGTCGGGAAGCTCAGGCCGACGAAGCCCGGCTGCTTCGCGCGTTCGGCGCCGAGCCACTCGTCGACGGTCAGCTCGGTCAGCCGCTCGCCGCGCGCCAGCGCTGCCTCGAAGCGCGCGTAGAAGCGGCACATCGCGGCGCCGTCGATCGCCATCGTCTCGCGCACGAAGGCCGCCTCGGCGTCGGTCTTGCGGCTCTTGGCCAGCGTGCTCGGGTTGATCGCCTCGACCACCGTCACGCCCTCGGGCACGCGGTCGCGGAACGCCAGCGTGATGCGCTTCGGGTCGACGAGCAGCGTCGCGCCCGCCGGCAGCGCGGCCAGCGCCGCGGCGGCGCGCGCGTAGTCGTCGACCGCGACGCCGTCGGCGGCCAGCGCGGCGACGACGTCGGCCGTCAGCTTGCCGGCGCCGACGAACAGCGTCGCCGCGTCGGCGGCGACCAGCAGGTGCGCGAGGAACACCGGGTTGTAGTCGACGTCGGCGCCGCGCAGGTTGGTGATCCAGGCGATGTCGTCGACGGTCGACACGAAGTGGTGCGTGGCGCCGCGCTCGCGCATCGCGGCGCGCAGCTGCGCGAGCTTGTCGGCGCGCTTCACCGCGGCCTGCGGCGCGCGGTGTTCGTACACCGCCGCGGCCGGCAGCGCCGGGCGGTCGGGCCAGGCGTCGGCGAGCAGGTCGAGGTCGGTGCGCAGCGTCACGCCGGCCTTGTCGAGCGCGGCGCGCAGCGTCTGCGCGGCCGCCAGCCCGAGCACCGCGCCATCGACGGCCACCGTCGAGCCGGCCCGGACGTGCGACGCCAGCCAGTCGACGTGCGCGGTGGCGTTGCCGGTAGGGATCTTCTCCAGCGCGATGCCGCTGCCGGCCAGCTCGGCCTCGGCCTGCACCCAGTAGCGGCTGTCGGCGAACAGCGCCGCCTCGTCGGCGGTGACCACCAGCGTGCCCATCGAGCCGGTGAAACCCGACAGCCACTCGCGGCCCTGCCAGCGTCCGGGCAGGTACTCGGACAGGTGCGGGTCGCTCGAAGGCACCAGCAGCGCGCTCACGCCGTGGCGCGCGAGCGCCTCGCGCACGCGCGCCAGGCGCAGTCGGATCGGGGAGGTGCGGGTGTCCATGCGTGGCTCCGGTGCAGCGGGCATTCTAGGAAGCGTCGCCGGTGTTCGCCGTGCCGCGGTCGTGCGACTGCAGGCGCCGACGCACCATCTGGATGTGGCTGCGCAGCGCGTACAGCTCGTCGGCGTAGCTCAGCGGCACCGCGATGTGCTCGACGCGGCGATCGATGTCGTCGAGGCGGTGCAGCAGCTCGGCGGCGGGGCGCGAGCCCACCGCGTCCTCGACCGCGCGCAGCTGCGCATACCAGCGGAACACGCGCGAGCGGATGCGGAACTCCACCAGCGGCGGCAGCACGCGCGACAGCGGCAGCGCGATCGCGATCACCGACACCACCACCAGCCACATGCGGTCGATCAGGTTCGCGGCCCAGAACGGCAGGTAGCGCTGCAGCCACGGCGTGCCGCCGCGGTACACGCGCTGCGCCTCGGTGGCCAGCGGCCACTCGGTGGCCTCGGGCTTCGGGAACTCGCCGGCGTGCTGGAACCAGCCGGCGTCGCCGTGCACCTGGCGCGCCGTCTGCACCAGCAGCTGCACCAGCGCCGGGTGCAGCGTGTCGCGCGCCAGCAGCGACGCCGCCGGCGCGACCAGCCGCACGTCGGCCGGCGGGCGGTCGGCCGCCAGGTCGACGACGCCGCGCGGCAGCACCACCGGCGTCATGAACGGGAAGCGGCGCGACAGCGCCTCGGCCTGCGCGAAGTCGAACAGCGCGATGCCCGGCGTCAGCAGCAGCATCTGCACCATCGGTGCCTCCGGCGCCGACGCCACCACCAGCGCGTCGAGCCGGCCGTCGAGCAATTCGACGACGGCGGGCGTCAGCGGCAGCTGCGACAGCCGCAGCGCGTCGACGTCGACGCGGTAGGCGTCGAACAGGCGGTGCATCAGCGGCGGCACGCCGCTGCCCGGCGCGCCGACGTTCAGCCGCCAGCCGGCGAGCTGCGCCGGGTTGGTCAGCGCGGCGCCGCCGAGCAGGCGCTTCGCGCTGTCCTCGCGGTAGAACAGCCACACCGGCTCGTGGAACACGCTGCCCAGCGACGCCACGCCGTCGTCGGCGGGCTCGTCGACCGGGCGCTTGCCGCTGCTGCCGCCCTGCACGAAGGCCGCGTCGACACCCGACGCCGCGTCGCGCAGCAGCGCCAGGTTGTCGGCGGCGCCGCCGGTCTCGCGCAGCACCACCTCGATGCCGTGCGCGCGCAGCGCGTCGGCGTAGCGCCGGCCGAACTCGGCGTACGCCCCCTGCGCGCCGCCGGTGGCCAGCGTGAGCCGCTTCGGCGGCGTGGGCTGCAGCACCACGTAGGCGGCGGCCAGCGCTGCCAGCACCAGCAGCAGCAGCGGCAGCTGCGCGACGACGAAGCCGCGCAGCGACTGCCACAGCGAGCGGGCGCCGTGCTCGTCGTCGGGGCGGGGTGAGGCGGCGTCGGGGCTCATGGCGGTGGCGCTGCGGCGGCGGGACGCGTCGCACGGTAGCACGCGCGACGGCGCTAGGATCGCGGCCCGCCCCACGCACCGGCCGACCGCATGACCTTCGCTCCCGCTTCGCCCCCGACGCTGCCCGCGCTGGCGGCGCGCAACGCGCGCATCGCGCCGTTCCACGTGATGGAGCTGGTCAAGCACGCCGACGCGCTCGAGCGCGCCGGGCGATCGGTGATCCACCTGAGCATCGGCGAGCCCGACTTCACCGCACCGGCGCCGGTGCTCGACGCGCTGGCGCGCGCGGCGCGCGCAGGCGACACCGGCTACACCTCGGCGCTGGGGATCGACGCGCTGCGCCGCGCGATCGCGCGCTGGCACGGCGACGAGTTCGGCGCCGACGTCGACCCGCAACGCGTGCTGGTCACCGCCGGCGCGTCGGGGGCGCTGCTGCTGGCGTGCGCGGCGCTCGTCCACCCCGGCGCGGCGGTGCTGATGACCGACCCCGGCTACCCGTGCAACCGGCACTTCGTCGCCGCCTTCGACGGCGTGCCGCGCGCGCTGCCGGTGGGCCCGGCCACGCGCTTCCAGCTCGACGCGGCCACGGTGCGTGCGCACTGGGCCGACGACGTGCGCGGCGTGCTGCTGGCCAGCCCGAGCAACCCCACCGGCACCTCGCTGCCGTTCGACGAGCTCGCCCGCGTCGTCGACGCGGTGCGCGAGCGCGGCGGCTTCACGATCGTCGACGAGATCTACCTGGGGCTGAGCTACGGCGCGCGGCCGCGCAGCGCGCTGTCGCTGGGCGCCGACGTGGTGGTGGTCGGCAGCTTCTCGAAGTTCTTCCACATGACCGGCTGGCGCCTGGGCTGGCTGGTGCTGCCGCCGGCGTGGGTCGACGCCTTCGAGAAGCTGGCGCAGAACCTGTACATCTGCCCGTCGGCGCTGGCGCAACGCGCCGCGCTGGCCTGCTTCGAGCCCGAGGCGATGGCCGAGTACCGCGCGCGCCGCGACGAGTTCCGCGCGCGGCGCGACTACATCGTGCCGGCGGTGCGCGAACTGGGTTTCGACGTGCCGGTCGCGCCCGACGGCGCGTTCTACGTCTGGCTCGACGCCAGCCGCTTCACCGACGACAGCGACCGCTTCGCGATCGAGCTGCTCGAGGCCACCGGCGTCGCGCTGGTGCCCGGCAAGGACTTCGGCGCCCACGACCCGCAGCGCTGGCTGCGCCTGTCGTACGCGACGTCGATGGCGCAGTTGCACGAGGCCGTGCAGCGGCTGCGCGGGTGGCTGCGGCCGCGCGGCTGAACCCACCGCCGGCCGTCGCGGCCGATTCCGCTCCCCGACCGAGCGTCCGCAGGACCCTGCCATGGCCGGCCCGCGCGCCGCGCTGATCACGCCGCTGCGCAACATCCAGACGCACCGGCGGACGGCGGCGACGCCGCCGACGCGCTGTACGTCGGCGCGAAGGCGCGCCTCGGCCCGCTGCACGACGCCGTGCTCGCGCCGGTCGACGGATTCGGGCCGTACGACGTACGAACGCGCATCGAAGAAGACCTGCGTCAGCCTGCGGCGCCGCCGGCAGTTCGCGATGCTCGGGCCGGCCACGCGGGACCGGGTCGAGGTGGGCCTGAACTGCGGGGCCCTGCCTGCGCACCCGCGGCCGAAGTTGCTGTCGCCCGCAGGGATGTGCCGGGCGACGACGCGCATCGGGCGGCTCGGCGAGGTCGACGAGTCGCTGGCCGGCCGGCTGCGTGCGGCGTGCGACGCGGGCGCTCGGCGCCCCGGGCCCGGGGTCGTGCGTCGACGCAGGATCCGCTGCCGCGGCGCCACGGCGGCGGGCCGCGAGGTTGGCTTTCCCCGCGGTTTGGCTATGCTCGGCCCGTGGGAGGTCCGGGCCGGCCGCGGGTCGGGCGTCCCGCAGCGCATGCCGTCCGGCGCATCGCCGAGGCCCCCGGGAGCACCACGATGACCATCGTCGCCGAGATCCTCAAGACCAAACCCGAGCAGGCGGTGCACAGCATCGAGCCTGCCGCGTCGGTGCGCGATGCCGCGCAGCGCATGACGCAGAAGAACGTCGGTGCGCTGCTGGTGCTCGACGCGGGCCGCGTCGTGGGCATCGTCAGCGAACGCGACTGCGCGCGCAAGGTCGTCGCCGGCGACCGGGTGGCCGGTGGCACGCCGGTGCGCGACGTGATGTCGTCACCGGTGATGTACGTCGGTCCGCGTCACACCAGCGCCGAGTGCATGGCGCTGATGACCGAGAACCGCCTGCGCCACCTGCCGGTGCTCGACGACGACCGGCTGGTCGGCCTGATCTCGATCGGCGACCTGGTCAAGGACATCATCTCCGAGCAGCAGTTCATCATCGAGCAGCTCGAGCACTACATCACCGGGCGCTGAGGCGCCGGCGTGGCCCGACGACGCCGAACGCCGCCGGGCTCGTGCGTCACAGATCGGTGCGCAGCTTCCAGATCTCGGGGAACAGCACCACGTCGAGCATCTTGCGCAGGTAGCCCACGCCCGAGGTGCCGCCGGTGCCGCGCTTGAAGCCGATGATGCGCTCGACGGTGGTCACGTGACGGAAGCGCCACAGGCGGAACGCGTCCTCGAGGTCGGTCAGCTCCTCCCCGAGCTGGTACAGGTCCCAGTGGTGCGCCGGGTCGCGGTAGACCTGCAGCCACGCGGCCTCGACCTCGTCGCTGGGGGCGTAGGGCCGGGTCCAGTCGCGTTCGACGTGGCTGGCCGGCACCGGCAGGCCGCGGCGCGCGAGCAGACGCAGCGCCTCGTCGTACAGGCTCGGCGCGCGGTACGCGGCCTCGACGTGCGCGAGCAGGTCGGGGCGGTGCGCGTGCGGCTCGAGCATCGCGGCGTTCTTGTTGCCCAGGCCGAACTCGATGCAGCGGTACTGCCAGCTCTGGAAGCCGCTCGAGCTGGCCAGGTAGGGGCGGATCGCGCTGTACTCGGGCGGGGTCATCGTCGCCAGCACGTCCCAGGCGTGGACCAGCTGCTCCATGATGCGGCTCACGCGCGCGAGCATCTTGAACGCCGGCGGCAGCTCGTCGGCGGCGATCGCGCGCCTGGCGGCGCCGAGCTCGTGCAGCATCAGCTTCATCCACAGCTCGCTGGTCTGGTGCTGCACGATGAACAGCATCTCGTCGTGGCCCGGGCTCAGCGGGTGCTGCGCACCCAGCACCGCGTCGAGGTGCAGGTAGTCGCCGTAGCTCATGTCGCGCGCGAAGTCGAGCTTCGCGCCCTCGTCGTGAACGATGCGTGCGGTGTCGGTCATGTGACGGCGGCCCGTTGGTGGAATCGCGGCTCGCGCCACTGCCCGCTGTCGAGCACCTGGCGCAACTGCTCGACGGCGTCGAAGACGTCGACGAAGCGGGTGTACAGCGGCGCGAAGCCGAAGCGCAGCACGTCGGGGGCGCGGAAGTCGCCGACCACGCCGCGCGCGATCAGCGCCTGCACGATCGCGTAGCCGCCCTCGGCGCGGCGCCAGCTGACCTGGCTGCCCCGCAGCGCGTCGTCGCGCGGCGTCACCAGCTGCAGGCCGTGGCCGGTACAGCGCGACTCGACCAGCTCGACGAACAACCGCGTCAGCGCCAGCGACTTCGCGCGCAGCGCGGCGATGCCGCCGAGCGCATCGGCGGCGAGCACGGTGTCGACGCCGCACTCGAGCGCGGCCAGCGACAGGATCGGCGGGGTGCCGACCAGGTAGCGCGCGATGCCCGGCGCCGGCCGGTAGCCGGGCACGAACTCGAACGGCGCGGCGTGGCCGATCCAGCCGGCCAGCGGCTGCCAGAAGCGGTCGACGTGGCGCGGGTGCACCCAGACGAAGGCCGGCGCGCCGGGGCCGCCGTTGAGGTACTTGTAGCCGCAGCCCACCGCGAAGTCGGCGGCGGCGCCGTTCAGGTCCACCGGCAGCGCGCCGGCCGAGTGCGCCAGGTCCCACACCGCGAGCGCGCCGGCGTCGTGCGCCGCGCGCGTGAGCGCCGCCATGTCGTGCACGCGCCCGCTCTTGTAGTCGACCTGCGTGAGCATCAGCACCGCGCAGCGCGCGTCGAGCCGCGCGGCGATGTCGGCGTCGTCGTCGACCAGCACCAGCTCGGCGCCATGCTGGCGCGCCAGCGACTCGGCGATGTACAGGTCGGTGGGGAAGTTGCCGCGTTCGCTGACGATGCGGTCGCGCTGCGGCGCCTCGGCGCGCTGGATCGCCAGTGCCGCGCCGAGCACCTTGAACAGGTTCGCCGAGGTCGAGTCGGCGACGACCACCTCGCCGGCGCCGGCGCCGACCAGCCGCGCGATCTTGTCGCCCACGCGCTGCGGCAGCGTGATCCAGCCCGCGGCGTTCCACGAGGTGATCAGGCCGCGACCCCACTCGTCGCGCACCACCTGCTGCACGCGCGCGGCTGTCGCGCGCGGCAGCACGCCGAGCGAGTTGCCGTCGAGGTAGATCGTGCCGCCGGGCAGCTCGAACTGGTCGCGCAGCGGCGCCAGCGCGTCGGCGGCGTCGAGCGCCAGGCAGTGGTCGCGGGTGGTCATCGTCGGGACTTCAGAGTTCACGAAGCACGGCGCGCACGGGCGACGCGTCGGCGCTGACGAGTCTCAGCGGCAGCGCGATCAGCTCGTAGTCGCCTTCGGGCACCTCGTCGAGCAACAGGTTCTCGAGCACGCGCAGGCCCCGGCGGCGGATCACCTGGTGGCTGTCGAGCGTCTTGCTGTCGGCCGGGTCGATGCTGGCGCTGTCGATGCCGACCAGCACGACACCGAGGTCGGCGAGGCGCTCGACGGTGTCCGGCGCGCAGGCCGGCAGCTCGGGATCCCAGCGCTCGACCGGCGCACGCGCGTAGGTGCGCACCAGCACGCGCGGCGGCAGCCCGGCCAGCGCGTGCGCGACGTGGCGCCACTCGACGAGCCTGCAGCCGATGGCGTGGATCACGCGACACGGCCCCAGGTAGGGCGCCAGGTCGAGCGCGCCGGCGGCGGCACCGTCGGCGTCGTAGTGAAGCGGCGCGTCGGCGTGCGCGCCGGTGTGCGGCGACAGCGTCAGCGTGGCCACGTTGACCGGGCAGCCCGGGCCCAGCGTCATCGCCCACTGCTGGCGGTACTCGGCGTCGCCCGGGAACACCGGCGAGCCGGGGTGCACCGGCGGCGAGATGTCCCACAGGCGGCGCGCACGGCGCCCGACGGGCGAGGGCGGGGCGTTCATCGGGAGAAATTTTGCACCTAAATAGTTTAGAGGTAAAGTATCGACCGTCGCCCACTCGCCGCCGGATGCCGCCATGTTTCGCAGCGCCCATGTCGACACCTTCACCCGCGATCACCTGCCGCCGCCCGACCAGTGGCCCGAGTTCGTGTTCGACCGCCCCGAGCTGCAGTTCCCGCCGCGGCTGAACTGCGCCACCGAACTGCTGGCGCGCTGGGTCGAGCGCGGGCAGGGCGAGCGCGTCGCGATCCGGGGCCCGGGGGGGCTGCGCTGGACCTACACCGACCTGCTGGCCGAGGCGAACCGCATCGCGCGCGTGCTCGTCGACGACCTGAGTCTGGTGCCCGGCAACCGCGTGCTGCTGCGCGGTCCGAACTCGCCGCGGCTCGCGGCGTGCTGGCTCGCGGTCGTCAAGGCCGGCGGCGTCGCGGTGGGCACGATGCCGCTGCTGCGCGCCAAGGAGCTGCAGACCATCGTCGACAAGGCGCAGGTCAGCCACGCGCTGTGCGACCGTCGGCTGGCCGATGACCTCGACGCGGCGCGCGCGCGGTGCCCGACGCTGAAGCACGTGCTGCACTACGGCCCGCACGACGCGCCCGACGAGCTCGAGGCGCGCGCCGCGGCCAGGCCGTCGCGTTTCGACGACGTCATCACCGCCGCCGACGACACCTGCCTGATCGCCTTCACCTCGGGCACCACCGGCGTGCCCAAGGGCACGATGCACTTCCACCGCGACGTGATGGCCGCCTGCGCCACCTGGCCGCCGCACGTGCTGCGCCCGCGCGCCGACGACGTGTTCATCGGCAGCCCGCCGCTGGCGTTCACGTTCGGGCTCGGCGGGCTGCTGCTGTTCCCGCTGTCGGTGGGCGCGTCCACTGCGCTGATCGAGCGCGTGGCGCCCGACGTGCTGCTGCCGGCGATCGCCGAGTACGGCGCCACGGTGTGCTTCACCGCACCGACCGCGTACCGCGCGATGGCGCTGCAGGCCGCCGGGCACGACCTGTCGAGCCTGCGCAAGTGCGTGTCGGCCGGCGAGGCGCTGCCGGCGGCGACGCGCAAGCTGTGGAAGGACACCACCGGCATCGAGATCATCGACGGCATCGGCTCGACCGAGATGCTGCACATCTTCATCTCGGCCGACGAGCAGCACGCCAAGCCCGGCGCGACCGGCTATCCGGTGCCCGGCTACCAGGCCTGCGTGCTCGACGACGACGGCCGCCCGCTGCCCAGGGGCCGGGTCGGGCGGCTCGCGGTCAAGGGCCCCACCGGCTGCCGCTACCTCGCCGACGAGCGACAGAAGCACTACGTGCAAGGCGGCTGGAACGTCACCGGCGACGCGTACCTGATCGATGACGACGGCCAGTTCGTCTACCAGGCGCGCACCGACGACATGATCATCAGCGGCGGCTACAACATCGCCGGCCCCGAGGTCGAGAGCGCGCTGCTGCAGCACGCGGCGGTGGCCGAGTGCGGCGTCGTCGGCGTCGCCGACGACGAGCGCGGGCAGATCGTCAAGGCCTTCGTCGTGCTCAAGCCGGGGTACGAGGGCACCCCGGCGCTGGCCGCCGAGCTGCAGGACTTCGTCAAGCGCACGATCGCGCCGTACAAGTACCCGCGCGCGGTGGAGTTCCGCGACAGCCTGCCGCGCACCGAGACCGGCAAGCTGCAGCGCTTCCGACTGCGCCAGGGGGGCTGATGGCCTTCGAGTCGAGCTGCACGGTGCGTTTCGGCGACTGCGACCCGGCCGGCATCGTGTTCTTCCCGCAGTACCTGGTGATGGTCAACACGCTGGTCGAGCAGTGGTTCGAGCACGGCCTGGGCGTGACCTACGCCGAGGTGATCGGCGCACGCCGCATCGGCCTGCCCACCGTGCGGCTCGAGGCCGACTTCACCGCGATCAGCCGCCACGGCGACCGGCTCGCACAGCGGCTGTCGCTGGTGCACCTGGGCCGCAGCTCGCTGCAGTTGCGCCACGAGTTCGCCGGCGACGACGGCGTGCGCCTGCGCGCGCGGCAGGTCGTGGTGTGCACCTCGCTGGACACGCACCGGCCGCAGCCGGTGCCCGACGACCTGCGCGCCGCGATGCGCCGCTACCTGGAGGAAGACGCATGAAGACCGTCCTGCAACCCGCCGGCTGGACGCCGCCGAAGGGCTACGCCAACGGCGTGGCCGCACGCGGTCGCCAGCTGTTCGTCGCCGGCATGATCGGCTGGAACGCGCAGTGCCGCTTCGACAGCGACGACTTCGTCGCCCAGGTGCGCCAGGCGCTGGCCAACGTGGTCGCGGTGCTCGCCGAGGCGGGGGCGACGCCGCAGCACATCACGCGCATGACGTGGTACCTCACCGACAAGCGCGAGTACCTGGCGCGCGCCCGCGAGGTGGGTGCGGTGTTCCGCGAGGTGATCGGCGAGTACGCGATCGCGATGACCGCGGTGGTCGTCGCCGGGCTGATCGAGGACCGCGCGAAGGTCGAGATCGAGGTCACCGCGGTCGTGCCCGACTGAACGCGGCCGGTCGCCGCGCGGCGCTACGATGCGCCGATGAACGACGCCGCCGTCCCGCCGTCCCCGCTCGAGGGCCTCGAACTCGCCACCGGGCCTGCGCCGACCGCGACGGTGATCGTGCTGCACGGCCTGGGCGCCGACGGCCACGACTTCGTTCCGGTGGTGCAGGTGCTGGACCTGGGCGCGGTCGGGGCGGTGCGCTTCGTGCTGCCGCACGCGCCGATGCGCCCGGTGACGATCAACGGCGGCTACGTGATGCGCGCCTGGTACGACATCCTCGCCGACGACCTCGGCCAGCGCAGCGCGCGCGAGGACGAGGCCGGGCTGCGCGAGTCGATGCGGCTGGTGCAGGCGCTGATCGAGCGCGAGGTGGCGCGCGGCGTCGACTCGCGGCGCATCGTGCTGGCGGGTTTCTCGCAGGGCTGTGCGATGACGCTGCTCGCCGGCCTGCGCTGCCGGCTGCCGCTGGCCGGGCTCGCCGGCCTGTCGGGCTACCTGCCGCTGGCCGCCTCGACGGCGGACGAACGCGCTGCGGCCAACGCCGGCGTGCCGGTGTTCCTCGGCCACGGCCGCGACGACGACGTCGTGCCGCTGGCGCGCGCCCTCGCGTCGCGCGACACGCTGGCGGCGCTGGGGCACGACGTCGAGTGGCACGACTATGCGCTGGGCCACGGGGTCGGCGAAGCCGAGGTCGACGACCTCGGGCGCTGGTTGCGTCGCGTGCTGGCTTGACTTGGGACAAGCCGCATCGCGTGCCGGCGTCGACGGCCCCTTGACGCGGGGCTCCCGGCGTCCATCTACCGGGTCGCAGGAGGTGCCGATGCGGTTCCAGGCCACCCGTCCCGCCGCGGTGGCGGGGACTTTCTACCCCGCCGATGCGAGCCGGCTGCGCGCGCAGGTCGCCGAGTACCTGGCCGAGGTGCGCGTCGACGCGGCGGCGCGGCCGCCGAAGATGCTCGTCGTGCCGCACGCCGGCTACGTCTACTCGGGGCCGGTGGCGGCGCACGCCTACGCGCGGCTGGCGCCCTGGCGCCGGCGCATCCGCCGCGTCGTGCTGCTCGGGCCGACGCACCGCGTCGCGGTGCGCGGCATCGCGGCGCCGACGGTCGCTGCGTTCGACACGCCACTGGGCGCGGTGCGCATCGACCGCGACGCGCTGACCGCGCTGGCCGACCTGGCGCAGGTCGTCGCGCACGACGCGGCGCACGCCGCCGAGCATGCGCTCGAGGTGCAGCTGCCGTTCCTGCAGTGCGTGCTCGACGACTTCGCGCTGGTGCCGCTCGCGGTCGGCCACGTGACGCCGCAGGCGGTGGCCGAAGTGGTCGAGCGCCTGTGGGGCGGCGACGAGACGCTGGTGGTGGTCAGCACCGACCTGTCGCACTACCTGCCGTACGACCAGGCGCGTGCCGTCGACACGGCGACGGTGCAGCACATCCTCCAACTCGACCCTGCGCTCGACCACGAGCAGGCCTGCGGCGCGACGCCGCTGGCCGGCGCGCTGCTCGTCGCGAAGTCGCGCGGGCTGCGGCCGCGGCTGCTCGATGTGCGCAACTCGGGCGACACCACCGGCGACCGCCGCCGCGTCGTCGGCTACTGCGCGATCGCATTCGCCGCGGCCGACGGCGGCGACGCGGCCGACGGCGGCGACCGGGCGCTCGGCCGCGCGCTGACGCGACGCGCCCGCAACGCGATCCACGGCGCGCTCGCGCTGGCGAGGGTCGACGAGCCGCAGCACGACGCGCTGCAACGCCCAGGCGCCACCTTCGTCACGCTGCAGCGCGGCGGCGAACTGCGCGGCTGCATCGGCTCGCTCGAGGCGTGGCGGCGCCTCGACGACGACGTGCGTCGCAACGCGCACGCGGCGGCGTTCCGCGACCCGCGCTTCGCGCCGCTGCAGCGGCACGAGGTCGACGCGCTTCGCATCGAGGTGTCGCTGATCGGCGCGTCGCACGCGCTGGCCGCTCGCAGCGAGGCCGAGGCGCTGCAGGCGCTGCGCCCCGGCGTCGACGGCGTGATCCTCGAGTGGCGCGGCCGCCGCGCGACCTTCCTGCCGCAGGTCTGGGAACAGCTGCCGCAACCGCACGCGTTCCTCGCCGCGCTGAAGCGCAAGGCGGGCCTTGCCGGCGAGTTCTGGGCCGCCGACCTGCGCATCGCGCGCTACGGCGTGCGCAAGTTCACCGAGACGATGCACGCATGAACGCCCGCGGCGACACCTTCGGCCTCAACCAACCCGCGCGCTGGTGGCACCCGCTTGACGACGGGCGCATCCAGTGCGACCTGTGCCCGCGCGACTGCAGGCTGCACGAGGGCCAGCGCGGCCTGTGCTTCGTGCGCGCGCGCGAGGGCGACGCGATGGTGCTCGCCACCTACGGGCGCAGTTCCGGGTTCTGCATCGACCCGATCGAGAAGAAGCCGCTGAACCAGTTCCTGCCCGGCTCCAGCGTGTTCAGCTTCGGCACCGCCGGCTGCAACCTGGCGTGCAAGTTCTGCCAGAACTGGGACATCAGCAAGTCCCGCGAGATGGACCGGCTGATGGACCAGGCCAGTCCCGAGCGCATCGCGCAGGTCGCGAAGCAAAGCGGCTGCGCGAGCGTCGCCTTCACGTACAACGACCCGGTGATCTTCGCCGAGTACGCGCTCGACACCGCCGACGCCTGCCACGCGCTGGGCGTGCAGACGGTGGCCGTCACCGCGGGCTACATCCACGCCGAGCCGCGGCGCGTGTTCTTCGGGAAGATGGACGCCGCCAACGTCGACCTGAAGGGCTTCACCGACGACTTCTACTTCCGCCAGACCGGCGCGCACCTGGCGCCGGTGCTCGACACGCTGCAGCACATCGTGCACGACACGCGCTGCTGGCTCGAGATCACCACGCTGCTGATCCCCGGCCACAACGACAGCGACGCCGAACTGCGCGCGATGACGCGCTGGATCGTCGACCACCTCGGCCGCGACGTGCCGCTGCACTTCACCGCGTTCCACCCCGACTACAAGATGACCGACGTGCAGCGCACGCCGGCGGCGACGCTGCTGCGCGCGCGACGCATCGCGATCGACGCCGGGCTGCGTTTCGTCTACACCGGCAACGTGCACGACGCCGAGGGCGGCACCACGTTCTGCCCGGGCTGCGGCGAGCCGGTGATCGAGCGCGACTGGCACCGCATCCTGCACTACGCGCTCGACGAGGAAGGCGGCTGCACGCATTGCGGCGCCCGGCTGCCCGGACGCTGGGCGGCGTTCGGCGGCGCCTTCGGCCGCCGGCGCATTCCCGTGCGCGTCGCGATGGACTAGGCGAGCCCGCCGCGCGCTCGGCACCGCCGACAAGGGGCACCACCTGCGGTGCGGCAGGGCCGGCCCCGAGTCGTCGAACGTGCCGTCGCAGCCGGCGCCCGACGCGTGGGCGCGGCGTCAGTGGTCCTCGATGCGCGTGTGCGTGCCCTCGGCGAGGGTGCCGGTGTCGGGGTCGACCCAGTCGGCCAGACCCAGTTCGTCCTCGACTTCCTGCAGCGTCTCGCCGGGCTCGATGACCTCGTCGTCGGCCGCCGATCCCATGTCGGCCAGCGCCTCCTCGGCGGTGTCGAACGGGCCGAACTGCTGCTTGCCGTCGGGGGCGAGCCAGTACCACCCGTCGGGATGCTGCACCAGCGCGTCGCGCCCGGGCAGGCTCAGATCGTCGGCAAGCGGCGTTTCGTCCGCCGCCGGCGTCGGGGCCTGTTTCCTTCGCGGCGAGGTCATCGTCGTCGTGCTCCTGTCGGTGAGGGCATGCCAGCCCCGCGGTGAGAGTCCGGCTCGCCGCGGGTCAGCCCGAGCGGCCGAGCTTAAGCCGTCAAGGCGCCGCGGCCAAGTGCCGCCCCGGACGCGCGGTGGCCGGCGGCCCCGCGCCGCACTCATCGGCCCAGCGCGGGCAGCCCGTGCCGGCGGCGGGCGCGGTCGCACGCGTCGTCGCCGATGCCCAGCGGCGCGCGCAGACCGAACTCGCGGCAAGGCGAGGGGCGCCACTCGTGGATCGCGCAGCGCACCCGCTCGCCGACGCGACCGACCAGCGCCGTGCATCGCGGCGGCTGGTGGTCGGTGCCGCGCATGCGGCAGGTGGCGGTGCCGACGCGGTCGGCGAGCGCATCGGGCACGTGACCGCGCTCGCTGGCGAGCTCGGCGTGCGCGAAGTCGACGCGCCAGCTCGCGCAGCAGGCACCGCAGCGGGTGCAGGCGTTGTCGGCCTCCATCGTGCGCATCGTCGCACGGTGCGGGCGTGTCAGGCCGACGCAAGGGCAGGCCTCACAATCGGACGTGTCGCCGGCGGCGCGGCCGCGCCGCCGTGCCGCAACGAGACGGGACGAGACGAGCACCGAGGAGACCCACCGATGACCTACGCCGACTTCCACCGCCGCTCGATCGACGATCGCGACGCCTTCTGGGCCGAACAGGCGAAGCTGGTCGACTGGCACCGCCCGTTCGATCAGGTGTGCGACTACTCGAACCCGCCGTTCGCCAGGTGGTTCGCCGGCGGGCAGACCAACCTGTGCCACAACGCGGTGGACCGCCACGTGGCCGCGCGCGGCGCGCAGAACGCGCTGATCTGGGTCTCGACCGAGGTCGACAAGGAGGTCGTCTACAGCTTCGCCGAGCTGCACGCCGAGGTGCAGCGCTGCGCGGCGACGCTGCAGGAACTGGGCGTGAAGGCCGGCGACCGCGTGCTGGTGTACATGCCGATGATCCCCGAGGCGGTGTTCGCGATGCTCGCCTGCGCACGCATCGGCGCGATCCACTCGGTGGTGTTCGGCGGCTTCGCCAGCCACAGCCTGGCCAGCCGCATCGACGACGCGCAGCCCGCCGTCGTCGTCAGCGCCGACGCCGGCAGCCGCGGCGGCAAGGTCGTCGCGTACAAGCCGCTGCTCGACGAGGCGATCCGGCTGGCGCGGCACAAGCCCGCGAAGGTGCTGCTCGTCGACCGGGGCCTCAGCCCGATGGAGCGCGTGGGCGGGCGCGACGTCGACTACGCCGCCTCGCGCGACAAGCACCTGAACGCGCAGGTGCCCTGCACGTGGGTCGACGCGACCCACCCGAGCTACACGCTGTACACCAGCGGCACCACCGGCCGGCCGAAGGGCGTGCAGCGCGACACCGGCGGCTACGCGGTGGCGCTGGCCGCGAGCATGAAGCACATCTTCCTCGGCAACGCGGGCGAGACCTACTTCAGCACCAGCGACATCGGCTGGGTGGTCGGTCACAGCTACATCGTCTACGGCCCGCTGATCGCCGGCATGGCGACGATCCTGTACGAGGGCCTGCCGATCCGTCCCGACGCGGGCATCTGGTGGAGCCTGGTCGAGAAGTACAAGGTCACCTCGATGTTCTCGGCGCCCACCGCGGTGCGCGTGCTGAAGAAGCAGGACCCGGCGTACCTGAAGAAGCACGACCTGTCCAGCCTGCGCGCGCTGTTCCTCGCCGGTGAACCGCTCGACGAGCCGACCGCGCGCTGGATCGCCGACGCGATCCGGCGCCCGATCGTCGACAACTACTGGCAGACCGAGACGGGCTGGCCGATCCTGACGATCTGCAACGGCGTCGAGCCGGCGCCGAGCAAGTTCGGCTCGCCGGGCAAGGCGGTGTACGGCTACGACGTCAAGCTCATCGACGAGGCCACCGGCGAGGAGCTGACCGGCGCGAACCAGAAGGGCGTCGTCGCCATCGAGGGGCCGCTGCCGCCGGGCTGCATGCAGACCGTGTGGCGCGACGACAAGCGTTTCGTCGACACCTACTGGAAGACGATCCCCGGCCGCCTCGTGTACAGCACCTTCGACTGGGGCATCCGCGACGACGACGGCTACTTCTTCATCCTCGGGCGCACCGACGACGTGATCAACGTCGCCGGCCACCGCCTGGGCACGCGCGAGATCGAGGAGAGCATCTCGAGCCACCCGGCGGTCGCCGAGGTCGCGGTGGTCGGCGTGGCCGACAGCCTGAAGGGTCAGGTGGCGATGGCCTTCGCCGTGCTGCGCGACCCGTCGAAGGCCGCCACCGAGGCCGAGGCGCTCAGGCTCGAAGGCGAGATCATGAAGACGGTCGACGAGCAACTCGGCGCCGTCGCGCGGCCCGCACGCGTGCGCTTCGTGTCCGTGCTGCCGAAGACACGCTCGGGCAAGCTGCTGCGCCGCGCGATCCAGGCCGTCTGCGAGCGCCGCGACCCGGGCGACCTGACGACGATCGAAGATCCGACGGCCCTGCAGCAGATCCGCGACTTGGTCTGAGCGCGCAAAGCAATTCGGGCGACGCTCCGCGTCGCCCGATCGATTGCCCAAGCCGCCGCGGAACCGGGCCCCGGCTGAACCCCGGCGTCAGGCGCTGCGCCGGGGCCTGCGGCGAGCCATCAGTGCGCCCGCGGCGGCGATCGCCAGCAGCGCCAACGACGACGGCTCCGGCACGGGGTTCGGGTCGACACCCTCCAACGGGAAGCTGGCAGAGATGTAGGGCAGGATCGACCCGTCGGTGCGCGTATGCCCGAAGTGAATGAACATCTCGGTGCCGTTGGGCTGGACGCCGATCGGCGCCTGACCGACCGACTCATTCGCAGCCCACAGGTCGGTCGGGGTCACGCCGGCCAGAAGGACGGACGAGGGATCGGCGAAGTTCACCGGGTCGCTGAAGACTCCCGTGACCGGGTTGACGTTGATGGCTGACAGGAAGAGATTCCCGTTGTAAGCCCAGCCAGGGTGGTGGTCGGTGCCCACCCACACCCCACCACCGGAGAGTGCCAGCTGGCTTGCCACGTTCTGCAGGAGCGCGACCTCGGACGCGTCGGCGCCCTGGAAGTGGTAGCCGTAGGAACGGGTGTCGACGACCAAGCCGCGATTGCTGTTCCAGAACGACGACAACGCGCTGACATCGCCGGCGCTCAGGTACGCGTTGGATGTGAGGTCCCAGAGAAAGACCTGGTCGTAGCTCGCGCCGCCGAGGGCCACCGCGACGTTGCCGGCGACTCTGGCATCGACGATCGTCACCGTGTGACCCGCGCCGGTGAGGGTCGCGGCCATCTGGTCGTAAACGTTGGTGCTGCCGTTGGACTCGAAGTCGAATTTCGTCAACAGGATGGAGTCCGCCTGCGCGGTCAGCGAGACGATCGATGCTGCCATGGCAGCCAAGACTCCCTTCATCGTGATCTCCTCAACGCAGGCACCCGCCTCCGAGTCCCCGAGCCGCAGCACGAATTGAGCCAGGCGTTCGAAGTGCTTATGGATCAGTCACTTAGATGCATTGCCGGGCCGCCGGGTCGGCGTTCTGTAAAAAGAATGACGACGGCGATCGCCCGACGGTCGCGACGGCCTGTTCGTCGCCGCCGTGCTCGAAGACGCTGCCTGGACTGTGCACGCCAGCGCATGTGGGCCAGCGACGACCTCGCGTTGCACCCGGGCGACGCACCGCGGCCGCTCGCCACGCGGGGCCGCGATGGAAGGCGCGACCCCGCTCGGCCACGTACTGGGCAGCCTGCTGCCGGCGTCGTTCTCGCATGTCGCTGGCGGTCTTGCGCCGGGGTATTGCGGCGACCTTGGACCGAAGTGGTCGCGCAAGACCTGTCCACGCCGCGTGCCGCCGACAAGACGGACGCCGCGGTCGGCGGGCGCTGCCGCGACACCATCCTCGCCCACGGCGGTCAGCGCCCGCCTGGCGAACTGGTGCGCGACTGCCTCGGCCGCGAGAACAACTCGAAGGCGTACCTCCACGACGTCGGAAAGCGCCGGGCCTGCGCCGTCACAAGACCTCGCTGGCGTAGTCCGCCAGCCGCGAGCGCTCGCCGCGGGCGAGCATGATGTGGCCGCTGTGGGGCCAGCCCTTGAAGCGGTCCACCGCGTAGGTCAGCCCCGACGAGCCTTCGGTGAGGTACGGCGTGTCGATCTGCGCAAGGTTGCCCAGGCAGACGATCTTCGTGCCCGGGCCGGCGCGCGTGATCAGCGTCTTCATCTGCTTGGGCGTCAGGTTCTGCGCCTCGTCGATGAGGACGAACTTGTTCAGGAAGGTGCGCCCGCGCATGAAGTTCAGGCTCTTGATCTTGATCTTCGCGCGCACCAGGTCGTTGGTCGCGGCACGGCCCCACTCGCCGGCGCTGCCGTCGCTCTTCGCGAGCACCTCGAGGTTGTCGTCGAGCGCGCCCATCCACGGCCCCATCTTCTCCTCCTCGGTGCCGGGCAGGAAGCCGATGTCCTCGCCCACCGGCACCGTCACGCGGGTGACGATGATCTCGCTGTAGCGGCGGTCGTCGAGCACCTGCGCGAGGCCGGCGGCGAGCGTCATCAGCGTCTTGCCGGTGCCCGCCGTGCCGGTCAGCGTGATGAAGTCGCACTCCGGGTCCATCAGCAGGTTCAGCGCGAAGTTCTGCTCGCGGTTGCGCGCCGTGATGCCCCACACAGCGTTCTTCTGGTGCGTGTAGTCCTTGAGCGTCTTCAGCACTGCGGTCTTGCCGGTGATCTCGGTGACGCGCGCGTACAGCGGCGCCGTGCCCGGCGATTCGAGGTAGACGAACTGGTTGACGAGCAGCGCCGGCACCAGCGGCCCGGCGATGCGGTAGAAGGTGTGGCCGCCCTGCTGCCAGCTCTCCATCGTCTTGCCGTGACGCTCCCAGAAGTCGGCCGGCAGCGGCAGCACGCCGGTGTACAGCAGGTCGCCGTCCTCGAGCGTCTTGTCGTTGAAGTAGTCCTCGGCGGCCAGGCCCAGCGCGCGCGCCTTGACGCGCATGTTGATGTCCTTGGACACCAGCACCACCTCGCGTCCCGCGTGCGCCTCGCGCAGGCCGGCGACGACGCCGAGGATCTGGTTGTCGGCCTTGCCCTGCGGCAGCGCGGCGGGCACCTTGCTGTCGAGCAGCGTGGTCTGGAAGAACAGCTTGCCGCTGGCCTCGCGGTGACCGGTCTTGGCCAGCGCGATGCCCTCGTGCGGGTCGAGCGACCCGTCGGCAGCCAGCGCGTCGAGCTCGCGGCTGACCTGGCGCACGTTGCGCGCGACCTCGCTCATGCCCTTCTTGTGGCCGTCGAGTTCCTCGAGCGTGATCAGCGGCAGGTAGATGTCGTGTTCCTCGAAGCGGAACAGGCTCATCGGGTCGTGCATCAGCACGTTGGTGTCGAGCACGAACAGCTTCGACGGGCCGGCGCCGCGCGGTTTGCGCGCACGCGGCGCCGGCCGTGGGAGCGGCGCCGGCGCCGGCGCCGCGGCGGCCGGCCGTGCTTCGGCCCTGGCGGCCGCCGCGGGTGCGGCGGCGCGGGCGTCGAACAGGTCGAGCACCGCGGTCTCGGGTTCGGCCTGGGGGCCGGGGTTCAGGCTGCGGCGGGCGGTCTTCGGGGCGGCCTGGGACTCGTAGTCGGTGCTCGACAGCAGGGCGGCTTTACGTGCGGGCGGCTTGGGCAGGGGCATGGAGGGGGCACGGGTCGGTGCGGACAACAAAAAAGCCGCCCAGTCGACGGGGCGGCTTTGGCTGGGTGCGCGCGGTGTCGCGACTCACGGTGCCGATTATGCACAGCGCATGGCGCGCCGCATGACGACGGTGTGACGGCTTGTCGGGCGTGGGATCAGGCCGGCTGCTTGAGCGACTTGACGGCCTTGAGCACCTCGTCGACGTGGCCGGCCACCTTGATGCCGCGCCACTCGGCGCGCAGCACGCCGTCGGGGCCGATCAGGAAGGTGCTGCGCTCGATGCCCTTGACCTTCTTGCCGTACATGATCTTGTTCTTCACGACGCCGAACATGTGGCACAGCTTCTCTTCGGTGTCGGCGATCAACTCGAACGGCAGTTCGAGGTTGCTCTTGAACTTGTCGTGCGAGGCCATGTTGTCGCGCGACACGCCGAACACCACCGCGCCGGCCTTCAGGAAGTCCTTGTGGCGGTCGCGGAACTGCATGGCCTCGGTGGTGCAGCCCGGTGTGTTGTCCTTCGGGTAGAAGTACAGCACGATCGCCTTGCCGGCGAAGGCCTGGGGCGTGAACTTCACGCCGCCGGTGGCGAGCGCTTCGAATTCCGGAAGGGGCTTGTTCAGGGCTGGCGTCATGGGGAATTCTTGGCCTGTGGATGCTGCACCTCGGCGGTGCTGCCGCTTCGACGGCAAGCGCGAATTATAGGGGCTCGGCCTGGCGTGCCCCGGCGTCGCGCAGGTGCGCGCGGCTCAGTCGGCGGGCTCGACGAGCAGTGCCGCGGCCACCGTGCGCCCCTCGCTGGCGAGCACGTTGTAGGTGCGGCAGGCGGCGGCGGTGTCCATCGTCTCGACGCCGATGCGCCGCTCGATCAGCGCGCGCTGCAGCGCCGGCGACACGAAACGCAGCTTCGCGCCGGAGCCGAATATGACCAGTTCGGGCTGCAGCGCGAGCAGTTGCTCGAAGTGCGCGGCGGTGAGGTCGGCCAGGCGCGCCGCCGGCCACGGCAGCGCGTCGCCGCGCCAAGGCACGAGCACGCTCGAACGCCACTCGACCGCGTTGACCCAGACCCGCCCGGCGTCGTGGCGCGAGATCACGTTGACGCCCTCGAGGCGGTCGGGCTGCAGCTTCATACGGGATAATTCTAGGTCGCGCCCGTGCGCGCCACCGACCCCTGGAGCCCGAGTCCGTGAAGCCCATCGTCAAGTCCAGCAAGCTCGCCGACGTCTGCTACGACATCCGCGGCCCCGTGCTCGACAAGGCGCGGCAGATGGAGGAGGAGGGGCACAAGATCATCAAGCTCAACATCGGCAACCTCGCCGTGTTCGGCTTCGACCCGCCCGACGAGATCGTGCAGGACATGATCCGCAACCTGCCGTCGGCCGCGGGCTACACCGACAGCAAGGGCCTGTTCGCGCCGCGCAAGTCGGTGGTGCACTACACGCAGGAGAAGGGCATCGCCGGCGTCACCGTCGACGACGTGTACCTGGGCAACGGCGCCTCCGAGCTGATCGTGATGGCGCTCAACGCGCTGCTCGACAACGGCGACGAGATCCTCGTGCCCGCGCCCGACTATCCGCTGTGGACCGCCGCGGTGTCGCTGTCGGGCGGGCGGCCGGTGCACTACCTGTGCGACGAGGGCGCCGGCTGGCTGCCCGACCTCGACGACATGCGCCGCAAGATCACGCCGAACACGCGCGGCATCGTCGTCATCAACCCGAACAACCCGACCGGCGCGCTGTACCCGCCCGAGCTGCTGAAGGAGATCGTCGAGATCGCGCGAGCGCACCAGCTGATCGTGTTCGCCGACGAGATCTACGACAAGACGCTGTACGACGGCAACGTGCACACCAGCGTCGCGTCGCTGGCCGACGACGTGCTGTGCGTGACCTTCAACGGCCTGTCGAAGAACTACCGCAGCTGCGGCTACCGCGCGGGCTGGATGATCGTCAGCGGCGACAAGCGTCACGCGAAGGACTACATCGAGGGGCTGAACATGCTCGCGTCGATGCGCCTGTGCGCCAACACGCCGGGGCAACTGGCGATCCAGACCGCGCTCGGCGGCTACCAGAGCATCAAGGACCTGGTCGCGCCGGGCGGGCGGCTGACGCGCCAGCGCGACCTCGCGTGCGAGCTGCTCGGCCAGATCCCCGGGGTCAGCGTCGTCAAGCCCAAGGCCGCCCTGTACATGTTCCCGCGGCTCGACCCCCGGGTCTACCCCATCACCGACGACCAGCAGTTCGCCTACGACCTGCTCGCCGACGAGAAGGTGCTGATCGTGCAGGGCAGCGGCTTCAACTGGCCGCACCCCGACCACTTCCGCCTCGTGTTCCTGCCCAACTCCGACGACCTCGCGGAGGCGATCGGGCGCATCGCGCGTTTCCTCGAGCACTACCGCAAGCGCCACACGGCGTGAACCCCACCATGACCACAAGCCCCGCAGGGCAGACCCACGCCGCCGGGCGGCGTGACGTCGAAGCCCATCCCGTCCAGGTCGGCCTGCTCGGCATCGGCACCGTCGGCAGCGGCACCTTCCACGTGCTGGCGCGCAACCAGGCCGAGATCCGCCGCCGCGCCGGCCGGGGCATCGAGATCACGATGGTCGCCGACCTCGACACCGCGCGCGCGAAGGCCGTGGTCGGCGGGCGCGCGCAGGTCGTCGCCGACGCGCGCCAGGTGATCGCGAACCCCGACATCGACATCGTCGTCGAGCTGATCGGCGGCTACGGCATCGCCAAGGCGCTGGTGCTCGAGGCGATCGCCGCCGGCAAGCACGTCGTCACGGCGAACAAGGCGCTGCTGGCGGTGCACGGCAACGAGATCTTCGCCGCAGCGCGCGAGCGCGGCGTGATGGTCGCGTTCGAGGCCGCGGTGGCCGGCGGCATCCCGATCATCAAGGCGCTGCGCGAGGGGCTGAGCGCGAACCGCATCGAGTGGATCGCCGGCATCATCAACGGCACGACCAACTTCATCCTCAGCGAGATGCGCGACAAGGGGCTCGACTTCGACGTCGTGCTCGAGGAGGCGCAACGGCTGGGCTACGCCGAGGCCGACCCGACCTTCGACATCGAGGGCGTCGACGCGGCGCACAAGGCGACGATCATGAGCGCGATCGCGTTCGGCGTGCCGGTGCAGTTCGACCGCGCGCACGTCGAGGGCATCACGCGGCTGCAGGCCGCCGACCTGCGCTACGCCGAGCAGCTCGGTTACCGCATCAAGCTGCTGGGCATCACGCGGCGCCGCGACCAGGGGCTGGAGCTGCGCGTGCACCCCACGCTGGTGCCGGCGAAGCGGCTGATCGCCAACGTCGAAGGCGCGATGAACGCCGTCGTCGTGCACGGCGACGCCGTGGGCACCACGCTGTACTACGGCAAGGGAGCGGGCAGCGAGCCGACGGCCTCGGCGGTGATCGCCGACCTGGTCGACGTCACGCGGCTGCACACCGCCGACCCCGACCACCGCGTGCCGCACCTCGCGTTCCAGCCCGAGGCGCTCGCCGACACGCCGATCCTCCCGATCGAGCAGGTCGTCACCGCCTTCTACCTGCGGCTGCAGGTGGCCGACCAGGCCGGCGTGCTGGCGCGCATCACCGGCATCCTCGCCGAGCACGGCATCTCGATCGACGCGTTGCTGCAACGCGAGTCGGCCGAAGGCGAGAGCAAGACCGACGTCATCATCCTCACGCACGACACCGTCGAGGGCGACATGCGTCGCGCGATCGCGCAGATGCAGGCGCTGCCCACCGTGCTGGCGCCGATCGTCAGCCTGCGCAAGGAAGAGCTCGCGTGAAGTACATCAGCACCCGCGGCGACACCACGCCGCGCGGCTTCTGCGACATCCTGCTCGAGGGTCTGGCGCCCGACGGCGGCTTGTACCTGCCGACCCACTACCCGCGGGTCGACGCCTCGACGCTCGCGCGCTGGCGCGGCCTGTCGTACGCGGACCTCGCGTTCGAGATCCTGTCGCTGTACGTCGACGACATCCCGGCCGGCGACCTGCGCGCGCTGGCGCGCAGGACGTACACGCGCGAGGTGTTCGGCACCGACGCGGTCGTGCCGCTGAAGCCGCTGGGCGAGGGGCTGCACCTCGAGGCGCTGTCCAACGGCCCGACGCTGGCGTTCAAGGACATGGCGATGCAGCTGCTCGGGCAGCTGTTCGAGTACGAACTGGCGCGACGCGGGCAGCGGCTGAACATCCTCGGCGCGACCTCGGGCGACACCGGCAGCGCCGCCGAGTACGCGATGCGCGGCAAGCGCGGCATCCGCGTGTTCATGCTCAGCCCGCACGGCCGCATGAGCCCGTTCCAGCAGGCGCAGATGTTCAGCCTGCAGGATGCGAACATCCACAACCTCGCGATCGAGGGCGTGTTCGACGACTGCCAGGACATCGTCAAGGCGGTCAGCAACGACCTCGAGTTCAAGCGCCGCTGGGCCATCGGCACCGTCAACTCGATCAACTGGGCGCGGCTGCTGGCGCAGGTCGTCTACTACTTCGCCGGCTACTTCCAGGCGACCCGGTCGAACGACGAGCGCGTGAGCTTCGCGGTGCCGTCGGGCAACTTCGGCAACATCTGCGCCGGCCACGTCGCGCGCATGATGGGGCTGCCGATCCACCGGCTGGTGTGCGCGACCAACGAGAACGACGTGCTCGACGAGTTCTTCCGCACCGGCACCTACCGCGTGCGCGCCAGCGCCGAGACGCACGAGACGTCGAGCCCGTCGATGGACATCAGCAAGGCGAGCAATTTCGAGCGTTTCGTGTTCGACCTGCTCGGCCACGACCCGGCTGCGGCGGTGCGCACCGCCGACCTGTTCGGCGTGCAGGTGCCGCAGCGCGGCGGCTTCACGCTCGCGCCCGGCGAGTTCGCCCGCGTCGCGGACTTCGGTTTCGTCTCGGGGCGCAGCGCGCACGCCGACCGCGTCGCGACGATCCGCGACACCTGGCAGCGCCACCGCGTGATGATCGACACGCACACCGCCGACGGGCTGAAGGTCGCGCGCGAGCACCTCGATCCCGGCGTGCCGATGATCGTGCTCGAGACCGCGCTGCCGGCCAAGTTCGCGGCGACGATCCGCGAGGCGCTGGGCCGCGAACCCGACAGGCCGGCCGCGCTCGCGGCGCTGGAGTCGCTGCCGCGGCGTTTCACGGTGCTGCCGGCGCAGGTCGAGGCGGTGCGGCGTTACATCGAGCAGCACGCCGGCGGCTGAGGGCGCGCATGAAGGTCGTGGGCTTCTGCGGCGCCTCGGGCAGTGGCAAGACCACGTTGCTCGAGCGCATCGTCGCGGCACTGCGCCGCGGCGGCGAACGCGCCTCGGTGATCAAGCACGCGCACGTCGGCTTCGACCTCGACCGCCCCGGCAAGGACAGCCACCGCCTGCGCGAGGCCGGCGCCTGCGAGGTGCTGGTCGCGTCGTCGAAGCGGCTGGCGCTGCTGCGCGAGTTCGACGTCGAGGCGCTGCCCGACGTGCGCGACCTGCTCGGCGAACTCGCACGCACCGACTGGGCGCTGGTCGAGGGTTTCAAGCACGCCGCGATCCCCAAGGTCGAGGTCTGGCGCGCGGCGGTGGCCGCCGCGCGCGGCGACGCGCCGCTGTACCCCGACGACCCGTGGGTGATCGCCGTCGCCACCGACCGGCCCCAGGCGCTGCCGGTGCCGCCCGGACGGCCGGTGTTCGCGCTCGACGACGCACCCGGCCTCGTCGCCTGGCTGCGCGCGCAGGGCGAGCGTCTCCAACTCCGTCCCGACGTCGACCGCCATGACTGAGCCCGCTCGCCCCCCCATGCTGAGCCTCGACGAGGCGCTCGCACGCCTGGCCGCAGGCGCGTCGGCCGCGCGCATCGCCGAGGTCGAGACGGTGTCGACCTTCGACGCGCTGGGCCGCGTGCTCGCCGCCGACGTGACGTCGGCGATCGACGTGCCGCCGGCCGACAACACCTCGATGGACGGGTACGCGCTGCGCGCGGCCGACGCCGCGACGCCCGACGCGGTGCTGCCGGTGGTGCAGCGCATCGCCGCCGGTCACGTGGGCGAACCGCTGGCACCCGGCAGCGCGGCGCGCATCTTCACCGGCGCACCGATCCCGCCCGGCGCCGACGCGGTGGTGATGCAGGAACTCGTCGACGCCGTCGACGGCGGCGGCATCCGCGTGCGCGAGGCGCCGCGGCCCGGGCAGTGGATCCGCCGGCGCGGCGAGGACGTGCACGCCGGCGCCGCCGTGCTCGCCGCCGGCACGCGGATGACGCCGCAGGCGCTCGGGTTGGCCGCCACCGTCGGTGCGGCGACGCTGGTCGTGGTGCGGCGAGCGCGCGTGGCGCTGTTCTCGACCGGCGACGAGCTGATCATGCCCGGCGCCGTCGCGCCACCGGACCTGCCGCCCGGCGCGATCTACAACAGCAACCGCTACACGCTGCGTGGGCTGCTGCAGGCCACAGGCTGCGAGGTCAGCGACCTGGGCATCGTGCCCGACCGGCTCGACGCCACGCGCGACGCGCTGCGCGAGGCGGCGCGCGCGCACGACCTGATCCTCACCTCGGGCGGCGTGTCGGTCGGCGAGGAGGACCACATCAGGCCCGCGGTCGCCGCCGAGGGCCGCGTCGAGCTCTGGCAGGTGGCGATGAAGCCCGGCAAGCCGCTGGCGTTCGGCGCCGTGCGCCGCCGCGCAGGCGACGCCCGTCGCGGCGAGGCGCTGTTCCTCGGCCTGCCGGGCAACCCGGTGTCGAGCTTCGTCACCTTCGTGCTCGCGGTGCGCACGGTGCTCAACGCGCTGCAGGGCGCCGACACCGCGCTGCCCGCGGCGCTGCCGATGATCGCCGGCTTCGACTGGCCGAAGCCGGACCGGCGGCGCGAGTTCCTGCGCGTGCGCCTGGGCGGCGACGGCCGCCTCGAGCTGTTCGGCAACCAGAGCTCGGGCGTGCTGACCTCGGTGGTGTGGGCCGACGGCATCGTGGACAACCCGCCTGGGCAGGCCATCCGCGCCGGCGATCGGGTACGCTACTTGCCGCTGTCGACACTGGTGAACGGATGAGACTGACGGTGCGTTACTTCGCCTCGCTGCGCGAGGCGCTCGGTCCGGGCGAGACGGTCGAACTGGCCGGCGGCACGGTGGCCGCGCTGCGCGACCACCTGATCGCGCGCGGCGGCCGTCACGCCGAGGCGCTGGCGCGCGGCCGCGCGGTGCGCTGCGCGGTCGACCAGACGATGAGCGACGAGTCCGCGGCGCTGGCCGACGGCGCCGAGGTCGCGTTCTTCCCGCCGGTCACCGGCGGCTGAGGTCGTCGCGATGCCGCGCGTGTCGATCCAGACCGACGACTTCGACCTGGCGGCCGAGGTCGCCGCGCTGCGCGCCGGCGACGCCGGCGTCGGCGCGGTCGCGGCGTTCGTCGGCACGGTGCGCGACCGCAACGACGGCAGCGGTGTCGCCCGCATGGAGCTCGAGCACTACCCCGGCATGACCGAGACGTCGATCGAGGCCATGATCGACGAGGCGATGCGCCGCTTCGACATCCGCGCCGCGCGGGTGATCCACCGCGTCGGGGCATTGCGGCCGACCGACCAGATCGTGCTCGTCGCCGTCACCTCGGCGCACCGTGGCCAGGCGTTCCAGGCCTGCGAGTTCCTGATGGACCACCTGAAGACGCAGGCGCCGTTCTGGAAGAAGGAACACACGCCCGAGGGCAGCCGCTGGGTCGACGCCCGCGTCGCCGACGACGCCGCGCTGGCGCGCTGGGGCGTCGCGAAGCCGAACGCGTGAGGTCGCCGCGGGGCGGATCGCAGGCGACGCCGGTGCGTCGACGCAGCGACCTGCGGCGCCCGCCCGCGTCGCCGTGCCGCGGCCGGCCGAGTGCGTCGCGGCGAGCGGGCGCGAGCCCGCACTTGCAGGCATGATCCCGACGATGCACCGGCCCATCGACGATCCCGTGGCGCTGCCGCCGCCGACCCCGCTCGAACTGCGCGCCGCGCTCGGGCGTTTCGCGACCGGCGTGACCATCGTCACCTGCCGCGGCGCGCGCGGCGACGCGGTCGGACTGACGTGCAACTCGTTCAACGCGCTGTCGCTCGACCCGCCGCTGGTGCTGTGGTCGCTGCGACGCACCAGCCCGAGCGCCGAGCCGTTCGCCGCGGCGTCGCACTTCGCGGTCAACGTGCTTGCCGAGGACCAGATCGAGCTGTCGCGCCGCTTCGCCAGCGCGGTGCCCGACAAGTTCGGCGAAGGCGTGTGGCACGACGGCGCCGGCGGCGCGCCGCTGCTGGGGGGCGCCGCGGCGGTGTTCGAGTGCGAGCGCGCGTCGCACCAGGTCGCCGGCGACCACCTGCTGTTCATCGGCCGCGTGCTGCGGCTGGCCGACGCGATGCTGCCGCCGCTGGTGTTCCACGGCGGACGCTACCACCTGCTGGGGGAGATCCTGTGAACGCCCACACGCGACTCGAGCCACGCTGGATCGACATGTTCGCGCAGGTGTTCGCGCTGTGCGCCGTGAAGCCCGGCGACGTGTGCGCCGTGCTGTCGGAGAGCGCGAGCCGGCCCGACCTGGTCGCGCTCGCCGAGCTAGCGCTGGCGCGGCTGGGCGCGCGGCCGTTCCGCCTCGTGCTGCCGCAGCGGCCGGTGACCACGCCGGTGCCGGTGCGCTCGACCGGCGCGTCGGACGCGATCGGCGGCCTCGACGCCGTCGTCGCCGCGCTGTCGCGCTGCACCTTCGTCGCCGACTGCACCGTCGAGGGGCTGATGCACGCGCCCGAGCTGCCGGCGGTGCTCGGCGGCGGCGCGCGCGTGCTGTACGTCAGCCACGAGCACCCGGAGATCCTCGAACGCTGCGTGCCGCAGCCGGGCGACGACGCGGCGGTGCGCGACGCGATGCGCCGGCTCAAGGCCGCGAAGCGCATGGCGGTGCGGTCCGACGCCGGCACCGACCTGGCGATCGACCTGGCCGGCGCACGTGTCGGCGGCGTGTGGGGCTTCACCGACCGCCCGGGCACGCTGTCGCACTGGCCGGGCGGCCTGGTGCTGGCGTTCCCCGCCGCCGGCAGCGTGCGCGGCACGCTGGTGCTCGACCGCGGCGACGTCAACCTGACCTTCAAGCGCTACCTGGCCGACGCGGTGCGCCTGACGATCGACGACGACCACGTCGTCGCGATCGACGGCGACTCGCCCGATGCCGAGATGCTGCGCGGCCACTTCGCCGCCTGGCGGGCGCACGAGGGCAGCCGCAGCGCGTACGCGGTCAGCCACGTGGGCTGGGGGCTGAACCGGCGCGCGCGCTGGGACGCGATGCTGTTCTACGACAAGCACGACTTCAACGGCACCGAGCTGCGCGCCTTCGGCGGCAACTTCCTCTACTCGACCGGCGCCAACGAGGTCGCGGGCCGCCACACGCTCGGCCACTTCGACCTGCCGCTGCGCGGCTGCACCGTCGAGGTCGACGGCGCGGTCGTCGTCGACCGCGGGGTGCTCGCGTGACGCCGACACCGATCACCGACGCGCCGCTGGCGCACCTGCGCTGGGGCGGCGGCGACACCGCGGTGGTGATGCTGCACGGCGTCGGCGGCGGATGCGGTGCGTGGAGCGACGACACCGGCGACACCGGCGCCGTGGTGGCCGGCGCCGGCTACCTCGCGGTCGCACCCGACCTGCCGGGCTACGGTGCGTCGCCGCCGATCGAGCCGTACGACATGGCCGGGCTCGCCGGCGCCGTGGCGGCGCTGCTCGCGTGGCTGCACGGGCGCCACCACGTGCGCCGCACGGTGCTCGTCGGCCACAGCATGGGCGGCATGGTGGCGCAGGAACTGGTGGCGACGTGGCCGGCGCTGGTGCAGGCGCTGGTGCTCAGCGGCACGTCGCCGGCGTTCGGCAAGCCCGGCGGCGACTGGCAGCGGCGCTTCCTCGCCGAGCGCCTCGCGCCGCTCGACGCCGGGCAGGGCATGGCGGCGCTGGCACCGGGGCTGGCGCGCGGCATGGCCGCGCCCGACGCCGACCCGGCGCGCGTCGAACGCTGCGCCGCCGTGATGGCGCGCGTGCCCGAGGCCACGTACCGCGCGGCGCTGCGCGCCATCGTCGGCTTCGACCGCCGCGCCGACCTGGCGCGCATCGCGGTGCCGGTGCTGTGCCTGGCCGGCGAGCACGATCGCAACGCGTCGCCGGCCGTGATGGCGCGCATGGCGCAGGCGATTCCCGGCGCCGAGTACGTCTGCCTGGGCGGCGTCGGCCACCTCGCGGCCATGGAGGCGCCGGCGCCGTTCCACGCCGCGCTGCTCGACTTCCTGCGCCGCCACGTGCCGGTGGCGGCGGCACACTCTTGACCACAGGACCCCACCGATGGCTGCCGTGCCCTCCGAATCCGCCGTCTCGCGCTACGTGCCGTCGCACATCGCGGGCAACCCCGCCACGCTGACGCCGCAGCAGCGCGAGCTGATCGAGCGCGCCGCGCGCCTGGGTCGCGAGAAGTTCGCGCCGCGTGCCGAGCGCCACGACCGCGAGGCCAGCTTCCCGTTCGACAACTACGCCGACCTGCGCGACGCCGGGCTGCTGGCGATCTGCGTGCCGAAGGCCCACGGCGGCGAAGGCGCCGACTTCGCGACCTACGTCATGGTCGCTGCCGAGATCGGACGCTGGTGCGGATCGACCGCGCTGTCGTACAACATGCACGTGTGCTCGTGCATGTGGAGCGGCTTCATCGCCGACGCGCTCGACATGACACCCGAGCAGCGCGCCGACCACGAGCGCATCCGCGCGATCCACTACGCGCGCATCGTCGGCGAGGGCAGGATCTACTCGCAGCCGTTCTCCGAGGGTGGCGCGGCGGCGGCAGGCAAGGCGCCGTGGGGCACGCTGGCTTCGCGGGTCGAAGGCGGCTACGTGATCAACGGCAAGAAGATCTTCGCGTCGCTGTCGGGCGCGGCCGACTACTACGGCGTGCTGTGCACGCTCGACCGGCCCGGTGCGACGCAGCGCGACTCGCTGTACCTGGCGGTGCCCGCCGACGCACCGGGCGTCACCGTCACCGGCGACTGGGACCCCCTGGGCATGCGCGGCACCGTCAGCCGCACGCTGCTGTTCAAGGACGTGTTCGTGCCCGACGAGGCGCGGCTGATGCCCGAGGGCATGTACTTCCAGGCCGCCAACCGCTTCCCGCACATGTTCGCGACGCTGTCGCCGACGTACATGGGCATCGCGCAGGCGGCCTACGACTTCACGGTGCAATACCTGCGCGGCGAGGTGCCCGGCACGCCGCCGGTCAAGCGGCGCATGTACCCGACCAAGCAGGTCGCGGTGGCCGAGATGCGCATCAGGCTCGAGCAGACGCGGGCCCTGTTCCTGCAGAACGCGCGCGACGCCCGCGTCGACCCCGACAAGGACACGCGCATGCGCCTGCTCGCGGCGCACTACACGATCATGGAGAACGCCAACGACATCTGCCGGCTGGCGATCCGCACCTGCGGCGGTCAGAGCATGCTCAAGAGCCTGCCGCTGGAACGGCTGTACCGCGACAGCCGCTGCGGCTCGCTGATGCTGCCGTGGACCGCCGAGCTGTGCGTCGACCGCCTCGGGCGCGACTGCCTGTACGAGGCCGGCGAACGCGACGAGGCGATCGAGGCGTGAACGCGAGCACCCCCGCGACCTCGGGCGACGGGCCGTGGGCGCGCATTCACGCCCAGGTGCAGCGGCGACCCGACGCACCGGCGCTCGTGGCCGGCGGCCTCGTCGTCAGCCGGCGCCGGCTGGCCGGGGCGGTGGTGGCGATGGCCGGGCGGCTGCGCGACCATGGCCTCGCCGCGGGCGACAGCCTGGGCTGGCTCGGCCTGAACAGCGTCGAGATGCTCGCGGCGCTGTTCGCCTGCGAGCACATCGGCGCGCGCTTCGTGCCTCTGAACTGGCGCCTCGCCGCGGCCGAGCTGGCGGCGATCGGCGAGCACGCGGGGCTGCAGCAACTGCACGCCGACGAGGCGATGTTGTCGCTGGCCGATGCGGTGCGCGCCCAACTGCCGCTGCCGCGACCGCACGCCGGCGGCCACCGCGACGGCGACCTGCTGCTGGCCTACACCTCGGGCACCACCGGGCGGCCGAAGGGCGCGGTGCACACGGCCGCCGGCATGGCCGCGAACATCGACGCCGCGATCGACGCGCAGGGGCTCGACGAACGCACGCGCGCGCTCGCGGTGCTGCCGCTGTTCCACGTCGGCGGCCTCGCGATCCAGACGCTGCCCACGCTCGCCGCCGGCGGCTGCGTGCTGCTGCACGCCCGCTTCGATCCCGACGCGTGGTTCGCGGCGGTGGCACACGACCGGCCGACGACCAGCCTGCTGGTGCCGGCGGTGATGCGCGCGCTCGTCGATCACCCGACCTGGCCGCAGGCCGACCTGTCGTCGCTGGACTTCGCCAACAGCGGCTCGCAGATCGTGCCGGCGCCGCTGATCGAGGCCTTCCACGCGCGCGGCGTGCCGGTGGCGCAGGTCTGGGGCAGCACCGAGACGGGGCCGGTGTCGATCGTGCTGCGCCCCGGCGAGGCGCTGGCGCACGTCGGCAGCACCGGCCGCCCCGCGCGCGGCGTGCAGTTGCGCCTGGTGCGCGCCGACGGACGCGACGCGGCGCCCGGCGAGGTCGGCGAGATCCGCGTGCGCGCACCGAACCTGATGCGCGCGTACCACCGCGACGACCACCCCGACAGCTTCGACCGCGAAGGCTGGTTCCACAGCGGCGACCTGGCCCGCGCCGACGCCGACGGCTTCGTCACCGTCGTCGGCCGCAGCAAGGAGTTGATCATCTCCGGCGGCGAGAACGTGTACCCGGCCGAGATCGAGAACCTGCTCGCGCACCACCCCGACGTCGCCGAGTGCGCGGTGATCGGGGTGCCCGATGCACGCTGGGGCGAGGTGCCGGTGCTCGCAGTCGTGCCGCGCGCGGGCCGATGGGTCGACGAGGCGGCGCTGCGCGCCCTGTTCGACGCGCGGCTCGCGCGTTTCAAGCACCCGCGGCGCATCGTCGTCGTCGACGCGCTGCCGAAGACCGCGCTGGGCAAGGTGCAGCGCGCGTCGCTTCGGCAGCGGCTCCCGCCGGATTGACCCCGGCGCCGGCTCGTCAGTCCAGGTCGAGCGCCGGAATCGCGGTCGGCGTCGGCACGACGCCGCCTGCCGGCGTGATGCCGAGCTGACCTGCGTCGTTGAGGCCCCAGGCGCTCAGGCTGCCGTCGAACAGTTCGCCCACGCCGTGGCGGGCACCTGCCGCGATCGAGCGCAGCGGCTGCGCGAACGCCACCACCCGCGTCGGCGCGGCACGGTCGGCCTGGTCGCCGGTGCCGAGCTGGCCGCCATCGCCTGCGCCCCAGGCCAGCATCGAGCCGTCGACGACGCGGGCCAGCACGAAGTCGGCGCCGGCGTCGATGCGCAGCACCGGCGGCATCGGCAGCCCGTCGGACTGTTCGGTCACGCGGGTCGGCACGGCGCGCCGGGCCGTGTTCGGCAACCCGAGCTGGCCGCGGTCGTTCTGTCCCCACGACCACACGGCGCCGTTCACGTCGAGCGCGACCGACAGCTGGTCGCCCGCGGCGATCATCGACACGTTCTTCAGTTCGTCGATGGCCGACGGGCGCACCTGCGGGCCGGTCGTCGCGGGAGTCGTCGGCAGCACGGCCCCGAACTGGAACACCTTGCCGTCCACTCGCAGCGCCAGCGTGTGCGCCCGGCCCGCGGCGACGCGGATGATGCTGCCGAATCCGGCGCTGCCGACGCCGACCTGGGTCGGCGTCGTGGCGTTCGTCAGCGTGCCGATGCCCAGCGCGCCGGTGCCGTTCTCGCCCCAGGCCCACACGGTGCCGTCGGCGCGCACGGCGAACGAACGCCCGCCGCCGGCGGCGATCGAGACCACCCGGTCCAGGCCCGGCACCGGCTGCGGGACGCTGCGGTCGGTGGTGCTGCCGTCGCCGAGGGCGCCGTCGGCATTGCGGCCCCAGGCCCAGACCGTGCCGTCGGCGCGCAGGGCCAGCGAATGGTGGTCGCCCGCGGCCGTCGCGACCACGCCGCTCACGCCTGCCGGCATCGGCGCGGCGCGGCTCGCGGTGCCGCCGTCACCGAGCTGCCCGGAGGCGTTCGACCCCCAGGCCCACAGCGTGCCGTCGGCGCCGGTCGCGAGCGTGTGCGCCGACCCGGCAGCGATCTTGCGCGGCCCGACCACCGAGATCACCGCGTCGGGGGAGCGGATCACCCCGTCGGCGTTGGCGACCACCGCGGCGACGCGCACGCCGTCGTCGGCCAAGGTCAGCGGCAGCGGGCCGATCGCGATCGTCGACTCGTCGGTGGTGCCGGTGGCCCCGTCGATCGGCGCGCCGTTGCGCAGCCACTGGTACTGGAACGGCGGGTTGCCCGCCAGCTTCACCGTCACCACCAGCGGCTGACCGGGCGAGACCACGCCGAGTTGCAGCAGCGCGACCACCTGCGGGGGCGCGCCTTCGACGCGCAGCGTTGCCTCGTCGCTGACGGTCTCGCCGTTGGGGCCGCGCACGACGACGCGCAGTCGCGCGCCGGCGTCGGTGGCGGTCGCGGCGGGCAGTGCGTAGCTCGCCTCGTTGGCGCCGGGGATGTCGACGCCGTCGCGCTGCCACTGGTAGGCCAGCGGCGGCGCGCCTTCGGCCACCACGCTGAAGCCGGCCGCTTCCCCGGGCCGCACCGTGCGGTCGGCCGGATGCTCGACGATGCGCGGCGCCTGCAGCGTGGCGCTCGGGCCGCCGCCGCAGCCGCTGGCCAGCACGGCCACCGCACACAGCAGCAGCCAGGTCCACAGCCAGCGCGATGGTCGGATTCCCGACCGGGGCCGCCCTGCGATGTCGTTGATCGTCATTGTCGTTTCCTGTCTGGGGCACCATCCGGCGGACCGGACCGCGCCAGGACCGCCGGCAGGCGAAGGCGATGGCACCGGCCGGCGCAGCGCACACGGCGTGCACCGACCGCGACGCCATTCGACCACCCGATCGGCATTGCGAGGCGCAAGTGGAGGGTAACGACCGGCAAGAGCGTGAACTTCTGCACCGGTGCGGGGCGTGGTGCCCCTCGACCAGCGCCATCGCGCAGGCGGCGTCGCCGTGCGACCGGTCTTGAAACCTGCGCCCGGCAGCCTCACTTGCCCTGGCAACCGGAGGAGTCCCCGATGCGTTTCGACAAGCTGACCACCGCCTTCCAGCAGGCCCTGGGCGACGCGCAAAGCCTCGCCGTCGCGCGCGACAACCCCTACATCGAGCCGCAGCACCTGCTGGCGGCGATGCTGCAGCAGCCCGACGGCCCGAAGGCGCTGCTCGATCGCGCCGGGGCGAACACCGCGGCGCTCGCGACCGCGATGGACACCGCGACGCGCAACCTGCCGCAGGTGCAGGGCGGCGGCCAGCCGGTGCAGCCGGGGCGCGACCTGGTCAACCTGCTGCAGGCCGCCGACAAGGAGGCCACCCAGCGCGGCGACCAGTTCATCGCCAGCGAGATGTTCCTGCTCGCGCTCGCCGACTCGAAGAGCGACCTCGGCGGCGTCGTGCGCGGCCACGGGCTGACGCGCAAGGCGCTCGAGGCTGCGATCGACGCGGTGCGCGGCGGCCAGAAGGTCGACTCCGCGGACGCCGAAGGCCAGCGCGAGGCGCTGAAGAAGTACACGCTCGACCTCACCGAGCGGGCCCGGCAAGGCAAGCTCGACCCGGTGATCGGCCGCGACGACGAGATCCGCCGCGCGATCCAGGTGCTGCAGCGGCGCAGCAAGAACAACCCGGTGCTGATCGGCGAGCCGGGCGTCGGCAAGACCGCGATCGTCGAAGGGCTGGCGCAGCGCATCGTCAACGGCGAGGTGCCCGATTCGCTGAAGGACAAACGGGTGCTCGTCCTCGACATGGCGGGGCTGCTGGCCGGCGCCAAGTACCGCGGCGAATTCGAGGAACGGCTCAAGGCCGTGCTGAAGGAAGTCGCCGCCGACGAGGGCCGCATCATCCTGTTCATCGACGAGTTGCACACGATGGTCGGCGCCGGCAAGGCCGAGGGCGCGATCGACGCCGGCAACATGCTCAAGCCCGCGCTGGCGCGCGGCGAACTGCACTGCATCGGCGCGACCACGCTGGACGAATACCGCAAGTACGTCGAGAAGGACGCCGCGCTCGAGCGCCGCTTCCAGAAGGTGCTGGTCGACGAGCCGAGCGTCGAGGCGACGATCGCGATCCTGCGCGGGCTGCAGGAACGCTACGAGGTGCACCACGGCGTGGAGATCACCGACCCGGCGATCGTCGCCGCGGCCGAACTCTCGCACCGCTACATCACCGACCGTTTCCTGCCCGACAAGGCGATCGACCTGATCGACGAGGCCGCGGCGAAGATCAAGATCGAGATCGACTCGAAGCCCGAGGCGATGGACCGGCTCGACCGGCGCCTGATCCAGCTGAAGATCGAGCGCGAGGCGGTGCGCAAGGAGAAGGACGAGGCCAGCATCAAGCGCATGGGGCTGATCGAGGACGAGATCGCCAAGCTCGAGCGCGAGTACGCCGACCTCGAGGAGATCTGGAAGGCCGAGAAGGCCACGGCGCAGGGCTCGGCGCAGGTCAAGGAAGAGATCGACCGCATCAAGCACCAGATCGACGAGCTCAAGCGCAAGGGCGACTTCAACAAGGTCGCCGAGCTGCAGTACGGCAGGCTGCCCGAGCTGGAGAAGCGCCTGAAGGAGGCGCAGGCCAAGGAGGCCGGCAAGGCCAAGGGGCAGGGCGGGCCGCAGCTGCTGCGCACGATGGTCGGCGCCGAGGAGATCGCCGAGGTCGTGTCACGCGCCACCGGCATCCCGGTGTCGAAGCTGATGCAGGGCGAGCGCGACAAGCTGCTGCAGATGGAAGCGAAGCTGCACGAGCGCGTCGTCGGCCAGGACGAGGCGATCCGCGCCGTCGCCGACGCGATCCGTCGCAGCCGCGCCGGCCTGGCGGACCCGAACCGCCCGCTCGGGTCGTTCCTGTTCCTCGGGCCCACCGGCGTCGGCAAGACCGAGCTGTGCAAGGCACTCGCCGGCTTCCTGTTCGACAGCGACGACCACATGATCCGCATCGACATTAGCGAGTTCATGGAGAAACACTCGGTCAGCCGGCTGATCGGCGCGCCGCCGGGTTACGTCGGCTACGACGAGGGCGGGTACCTGACCGAGGCGGTGCGACGCAAGCCGTACAGCGTGATCCTGCTCGACGAGGTCGAGAAGGCGCACCCCGACGTGTTCAACGTGCTGCTGCAGGTGCTCGACGACGGGCGCCTGACCGACGGCCAGGGGCGCACCGTCGACTTCAAGAACGCGGTGATCGTGATGACCAGCAACCTGGGATCGCACCTGATCATGCAGATGGCCGGGCAGGACCCGGAGCTGATCCGCGACGCGGTGTGGGCCGAGGTCAAGCAGCACTTCCGCCCCGAGTTCCTCAACCGCATCGACGAGACGGTGGTGTTCCACGCCCTCGACCGGCAGCACATCGAGAGCATCGCGCGCATCCAGCTGCATGCGCTCGAGCAGCGGCTGGCGAAGATGGACATGAAGCTCGACGTGTCGCACGCGGCGCTGGCGGAGATCGCCAAGGTCGGCTTCGACCCGGTGTTCGGCGCGCGCCCGCTCAAGCGTGCGATCCAGCACCGCATCGAGAATCCGGTGGCCCGGCTGATCCTCGAGGGCCGCTTCGGGCCGAAGGACACGATCCCGGTCGACGTCGAGGCCGGCGAGTTCAGCTTCGGGCGCGTCGTGCACTGACGCGGCCGGGCGGCGGCGCTTCAGCGCGGCGGGACGGCCTCGTCGAGCCGCTCGAGGTGGCGCATCGCCAGCACCAGCGGCGTGGCGCTGCGGTCGAGCACCGCGTGCAGCACCAGCCCCGGGTGGCCGGGCACCGGTCGCAGCACCAGGTGGTGGCCGGCCAGCGTGATCGCCGCCTCGGGCGGGGCGCTGCCGAGCCCGAGCGCGTGCGCGCCGCCGCGCAGCGCCGCGTACAGGGCCGCGCCCTGCGACGCGAGCGCGGCCGGCCCCGGGCGCGCGCCGGCGAAGGCCAGCGTGCGCTGCGACCCGGGCTCGAACACGCAACAGCTGACCATGCCCTTGACCTCGAGGCAGCGCTGCACGTAGTGCTGCAGCGGTGACGCGGCGCCGCGCGTCGCGCCGGGGGCGCGCGGGTCGGGCATCGGTTGCAGCGGCAGCGTCGCGGCACGCGGCGGTGCCGGCGGGGTGGCCGCCGACGGCGTGACGAAGCTCGGCACCGGCGCCGACGGTGGCGCGAACGGGACGGGCGCCGTGGACAGCGGCACTGGTGCGGACGCCGGCACCTCGGCCGGCCGCGCGGCCGGTGCGGGCAGCACGATCTGCGGCGCGGCGCGGCCGCCCAGCGGCTGGTGCAGCCGGTTCCACGCGAGCACCGTGTAGCCCAGTGCCTGGTCGGCACCTCCCACCAGCGGCGCCACCGTGGTGCGTACGCCCGTGCCCTGGCCGAGCTGGGCCACCTGCTGCGCCTGCGCCGACGACCCCGCCAGCGGCAGCACCAGCAGCTCGCGGTTGCGCCACGGCCCGGCGACGATGGCTTCGTGCAGCGGCTGCAGCGTCGCGGCGAGCGCGTGCGGCGGCAGGTCGCCGAGCAGCACGACGGCCAGGCGACTCGCGCCGAGCAGCGTGCGCGCGATCTGCGGCCGCTGGCGCGAGTCGGCGTCGACATCGGTGCTGTACAGGCGCACCGGCGTGCCGTCGGCGCCGGGCAGCTCGGCGAACTCGATCGTGGCCAGCGCGACGCCGTGACCCTGGCTGCGAATCACCAACCGGTGCATCGCCAGGCCGCGCGCCGCCGCCAGCGCCGCCAGCCAGCGTCGCGACACCGGCGCGCCGACGTCGTGCAGCGTGATGAACCCCTCGGGGCGGCGGTCGAACTGCTGCTGCAGCGCCTGCGCCGGCTCGAAGACGACGAACAGCTCCCACAGCCGGTCGTCGACGCGGCGGCCGACGCCGGTGTCGGCGTCGTCGCGCTCGCGCGCGGTGAACAGCTGCGTCGGTGGCCCCGCGACCTGCTGCGTGGGCAGCCAGGCCTCGGCCTCGGGGTGCGCGGCGGGAGTGAGGTCGGGGCGGGACATCGTTGCAGCCGGCGGGTGGCGGGTCTCGCGCATTGTCGTCGTTCGCCCGGCAGCGTCGCTGCGCACGCGCGGTGGCTGCGTGCAATCTGCCCGCCGCGGTGCGCGCGGCGCACCGGCTCGGCTGTCGACGGTTCGCGTCGGTGCGGCCCAGGGGGTCCTTAGAATCGACCGCATGGCAGACGAACGCGCGAGCGCCCCAGCGGCCCCGGTGGTCATCGTCGGCGCCGGCCTCGCAGGGCTGACGGTGGCGCTGCAACTGGCCGACCGCCATCCGGTGGTCGTGCTCGCCAAGCGCGACCGCCACGAAGGCGCCACCGCCTGGGCTCAGGGCGGCATCGTCGGTGTGCTCGGCTCGGACGACAGCGTCGAGTCGCACGTGCGCGACACGCGCGACGCCGGCGCCGGGCTGGTCGACGAGCACACCGCCCGCTTCGTCGCCGAGCACAGCGCGCAGGCCGTCGAGTGGCTGGTCGCTCAGGGCGTGCCGTTCTCGCCGGACCCGGCCGGTCCGCTGGGGCTGCATCTGACACGCGAGGGCGGGCACGCGGTGCGCCGCATCGCGCATGCCGCCGACGCCACCGGGCACGCGATCCACGAGTCGCTGCTCGCGCGCGCGCAGGCGCACCCGAACATCGAGCTGCGCGAGCGCTGGATGGCCGTCGACCTGATCACCTCGCGCCTGCTGCGCCGCGACGAGCCGCCGCGCTGCTACGGCGTGTACGCGCTCGACATCGACCGCCACCGCGTCGAGACGCTGCCGGCCGCCGCGGTGGTGCTGGCCACCGGCGGCGTCGGCAAGGTCTACCGCTACACCAGCAACCCCGACACCGCCACGGGCGACGGCATCGCGATGGCCTGGCGCGCCGGCTGCCGGGTGGGCAACATGGAGTTCATCCAGTTCCACCCGACCTGCCTGTACCACCCGCAGGAGCGCAGCTTCCTGATCACCGAGGCGCTGCGCGGCGAGGGCGCCAAGCTGCGCCTGCCCAGCGGCGACGCGGGCGACGACGGCTCGCCGTGGGGGCCGCGTTTCATGCCGGCGCACGACGAGCGCGCCGAACTCGCGCCGCGCGACATCGTCGCGCGTGCGATCGACTTCGAGATGAAAAAACACGGCCTGGACCACGTGTGGCTCGACGCCACCGCGCTCGGTGAGGCCTTCCTGAAGGCGCATTTCCCGACCATCCATGCGCGCTGTCTGGGGCTGGGCATCGACATCGCGCGCCAGCCGATCCCGGTGGTGCCGGCGGCGCACTACACCTGCGGCGGCGTCGTCACCGACCTCGACGGGCGCACCGACGTGGTCGGGTTGTACGCCGTCGGCGAGACCACCTACACCGGACTGCACGGTGCGAACCGGCTGGCCAGCAACTCGCTGCTCGAGTGCGTCGTGCTCGGCCACAGCTGCGCATCGCACATCCTCGCGAAGCGACCGTGCGCGCTCGAACCGCTGCCGGCGTGGGACGAGAGCCAGGTCGAGGACGCCGACGAGCAGGTCGTGATCTCGCACAACTGGGACGAGCTGCGCCTGCTGATGTGGAACTACGTCGGCATCGTGCGCACGACCAAGCGGCTCGAACGCGCGCTGCACCGCATCAACCTGCTCAAGAGCGAGATCGACGAGTACTACGCGAACTTCCGCGTCACGCGCGACCTGCTCGAGCTGCGCAACCTGGTCGACTGCGCGAAGCTCATCGTGCGCTCGGCGCTGCAGCGCCACGAGAGCCGCGGGCTGCACTTCAGCCGCGACTACCCGTACACGCTGCCGGTGAGTTTCCCGACGGTGCTGATCCGCAAGAACAACTGGCGCGGCTAGCCACGCCGGGGCGGCTCGCGCCGCCTCAGTTGCGCGCGCCCATCAGCTCGCGCGCCTGCACGAACTCGAAGGCCCGCTGCACCGCGTCGCGCAGCGCCTGTTCGTGCGCCAGCCGCTCGCGCTCGGAGCGGTAGAAGTGCAGGTCGGCGTCGTGGCGGATGTAGCGCGGCGGCAGCCGGTTCAGTGCGACGCAGGCGACGTCGGCGAGCAGGTCGCCGCGGCCGGCGAGCACCGGGAAGCGTGGCGCAGCGGCGCGCACCGCGTCGAACACCGCGGTCTCGTGGTGGTTGTGCACGCTGCTGAAGTCGTCGCTCATCGGGCCGGGGTTCGCGGGGCGGGGGGGACGCTGCGCAGGTTATCGGCCCGCGCGGCGGTGTGCGCGCGGCGCGGCCGCGCCGCCGTGACGGCCGTCACGCGTCGCCGGGGCCGGCCGACGGACGGCGTCAGCCCACCACGCGCAGCGAGAAGTCGACCGCGCGCACGTCCTTCGTCAGGTGGCCGATCGAGATGCGGTCGACGCCGGTGGCCGCGATGTCGCGCAGCGCCTGCAGCGTGACGCCGCCCGAGACCTCGAGCAGCGCACGCCCGGCCGTCAGCGCCACCGCGGCGCGCATGCGTTCGAGGTCGAAGTTGTCCAGCAGCACGCTGGTCGCACCGGCGGCCAGCGCCTCGGCGAGCTGATCGAGCGTTTCGACCTCGATCTGCACGTCGACGCCCGACTGCAGCGCGAACGCCTGCCGAAGTGCGGCCGTCACGCCGCCGGCCGCGGCAATGTGGTTCTCCTTGATCAGGATGCCGTGCCACAGCGCCAGCCGCTGGTTGTGGCCGCCGCCGACGCGCACCGCGTACTTCTGCGCCTGGCGCAGCCCGGGGATCGTCTTGCGCGTGTCGAGCACCGCGCAGCCGCGCGGGTTCGGGCTGGCGCCGTCGATCGCGCGCACGTGCGCGCGCGTGACGGTGGCGGTGCCCGACAGCAGTTGCAGGAAGTTCAGCGCCGGGCGCTCGGCGCTGAGCAGCGCGCGCGCGTCGGCGTCGATCTCGCAGACCACGTCGCCGCGTGTCGACTCGGCGCCCTCGTCGAGGTGCCAGGCGATGCGCGCGCCGGGGTCGAGCGCGAGCACGCAGCCGTCGAACCAGTCGCGCCCCGCGATCACCGCGGCCTCGCGCACGACCACGCGCGCGCGCGAACGCTGTCCGGCGGCCACCAGCATCGCGGTCCAGTCGCCGGTGCCGATGTCCTCGGCCAGCGCGTCGCGGATGTTGCGTGCGCGCGCCTCGGCGAGCGTCTCGTTGCGGTCGAACATCACGCCGCGCCGATGTGCGGCACGAAGCCGCTGCGCGGCTGCGCGATGGCCTGCGGGTGCTTCGCCACGAAGTCGAGCATGCGCTCGATGCAGCCCAGCGCCTGCGAGCGGGTCGGCTCGGGCACGACGATCTCGCCGCTGCCGGTCTCGAGGCAGGCCACGACGCCCTGCAGCGCGTTCATTGCCATCCACGGGCAGTGCGCGCAGCTCTTGCAGGTCGCGCTGTTGCCGGCGGTGGGTGCCTCGATCAGCGTCTTGTCGGGTGCGAGCTGACGCATGCGGTGGAACATGCCGTTGTCGGTGGCGACGATGTACTCCTTGGCCCGGCCGTCGACCACCGCCTTGAGCAGCTGCGACGTCGAGCCGACCACGTGCGCCTGCGCGACCACGCTGTCGGGCGACTCGGGATGCACGAGGATCATCGCGTCGGGATGCTGCTTCTTCAGCAGGTCGAGCTCGATGCCCTTGAACTCGTCGTGCACGATGCACGCGCCGTTCCACATCAGCATGTCGGCGCCGGTCTGGTGCTGCACGTAGCGGCCCAGGTGGCGGTCGGGCGCCCACAGCACCTTCTCGCCGCGCTCCTTCAGGTGCTGCACGATCGCCAGCGCGCACGAGCTGGTGACCATCCAGTCGGCGCGCGCCTTGACCGCGGCGCTGGTGTTGGCGTAGACGACCACGGTGCGCTCGGGGTGCGCGTCGCAGAACGCCGCGAAGTCCTCGATCGGGCAGCCCAGGTCGAGCGAGCAGGTGGCGTCGAGGTCGGGCATCAGCACGCGCTTGTCGGGGCTGAGGATCTTCGCGGTCTCGCCCATGAAACGCACGCCGGCGACGACCAGCGTGCGCGCCGGTTGGTCGCGGCCGAAACGCGCCATCTCGAGCGAGTCGGCGACGATGCCACCGGTCTCGAGCGCGAGGTCCTGCACGTCGCCGTCGACGTAGTAGTGGGCCACCAGCACGGCGTCGTGCGCCTTCAGCAGCGCCGCGGCGCGCGCCCTGGCGGCGTCGCGTTCGGCCGGGCCGAGCACCGCGGGCACCTTGGCCCAGGCGTACGCGGTGCAGCTGTGGCCCTCGGCGTCGGGCTTGGTGAAGTCGTAGAGCTTGGCGGTCGTCATGGCGCAATGGTAGTCCTGCAGCGTCGCCGGGTCAGCCGCTGCGGAAGAACTGCCGCGGCGGGGTGCCGACCGAGCGGCGCACCATCGCGCTGAACGCGCTGGCGCTCGCGTAGCCGAGCTCGGCGGCGATCAGCCGCATCGGCAGGCCCTGCGCGGCCAGCGTCATCGCGCGGCCGAGCAGCACCTGCTGACGCCAGGCGCCGAAGCTGGTGCCCAGCTCGTCGCGGAACCGACGTGCGACGGTGCGCTCGCTCGCGCCGACCGCCGCCGCCCAGCCGGCCAGCGTCGCGTGGCGCGCCGGCTCGTCGAGCACCGCACGGCACAGCGCGCGCAGCCGCCGGTCGCGCGGCAGCGCGATGCCCAGCGGCAGCGGCCTTGCGCGGCGCAACTCGTCGAGCGCCAGCTCGCCGAGCCGGCGCTCGCGCGCCAGGTCGGCACCGGGGCGTGCGGCATCGTCGGCGTCGATGTCCATCTGCAGCACCAGTTCGCGCAGCAAAGGGGAGACCTCGAGCACGCGGCACGCGCGCCACGCCTCGCGCTGCGCCCGCGGCACGCCGGGGCCGGCCTCGCCGTCGGGCTGGTGCACGTACAGCGTGCGCAGCTCCGCGGCCTCGACCACCGTCACCGCGTGTTCGATGCCCGGCGGGATCCAGATCGCGCGCCAGCTCGGCACCAGGTAGGTGGCGTCCTGCGCGGTGATGCGCGCGACGCCGGCCACCGCGATCGCGACCTGCGCCCAGGGGTGGCGGTGCGGCTGGATCTCGCTGTCGGGGTCGAGCCGGCGCGCCTTCGCGCGCACCGGACGCGCCGGCGTCGGCGCATACAGCGCCGGCTCGACGGGCGCCAGCGTGGCGCGCGGTGCAGCGATGCCGTGCGGGGGCGACGGCGCGCGCCGGCAAGGTGCGGGTCGGGCCATGGGGTGCAGCGGGGGGTGCCCGGGGCGGTGGGGTCGGTGCTGGCTGCAATTCGACAGCACTTGACGCTCTATCGTAACTGCGACCGCCACCGCGCGCCTACGATGCGCGCATTGCCTGCCGCCGGCCGACATGACCACGCTCACCGCCCCGACCCCGCTGCGCCGCGACGCCTCGACGATCGGCTTGGTCAGCGTCGCGCACGGCGTGTCGCACTTCTGCCAGCTGGTCGTGCCGCCGCTGTTCCCGTGGCTCGGCGCCGCGTTCGCGCTGAGCAACACGCAGCTCGGGCTGCTGCTGTCGGTGTTCTTCGTCGTCTCGTGCGTCGGCCAGGCGCTGGCGGGTTTTGTCGTCGACCGCCACGGCGCGCAGCGCGTGCTGTTCGGCGGGTTGGCGCTGCTGGGTGTCGCCGCGCTCGGCCTGGCGGCGAGCCCGTCGTATCCGGTGATGCTGTTGTTCATGGCGGTGGCCGGGCTGGGCAACTGCGTGTTCCACCCGGTCGACTTCTCGATCCTCAACGCACGCGTCAGCACGCCGCGGCTGGGTCACGCCTACGCGGCACACGGCATCTCGGGCAACCTGGGCTGGGCGCTGGCGCCGGTGTTCGTCGTCGGCATCGCGCATGCCAGCGGATCGTGGCGCGCCGCGCTGGCCGCGGTGGCGGCGGTCGTCGCCGCGGTGCTGCTGCTGCTGTGGCTGCGGCGCGACGCGCTGCAGGTCGCGCCGGTGGCGCGAGCGGCGCATGGCGCGGGCGATGGCGGCAGTCTCGCGTTCCTGCGGCTGCGGGCGGTGTGGGCCTGCTTCGCGTTCTTCCTGGTGTTCGCGGTGGCGCTGGGTGGCATCCAGAGCTTCGCGCCGGCGGCCGCCGGCGCGCTGTTCGGCGTGCCGGCGGCGCAGGTGGCGATCTGCCTGTCGATCTACATGGCCACCGCGGCGGCCGGCATGGTGGTCGGCGGCCACCTGGTGCGCGACCCGCAGCGCAGCGCGCGCATCGCCGCCGCGGGCTTCGGCGCGGCGGCGACGGTGTCGTTGCTGATCGCCTTCGGCGACTGGTCGGCGACGACGGTGCCGCTGCTGTTCGGCGTGATGGGGCTGGGCGCCGGCATCGCCGGCCCGTCGCGCGACCTGCTGGTCAAGCAGGCGACGCCGGCCGGCGCCACCGGACGCGTCTACGGCGTCGTCTACTCGGGCCTCGACGTCGGCTTGACCGTCGCGCCGCTGGTGTTCGGCGCGCTGATGGACGCCGGTGCGCACCGCGAGGTGTGGGTCGGCGTGGCACTGATGCAGGCGCTGCTGGTGGTCACCGCGTTCAACGTGAAACGCAATGCGCGTGCGGCGGTGGCCGCGGCCTGAACCGCCGGCGAGTCAGACGCAGCGGCGGTGGCGCTCGATGCAGGTGTCGAGCACCTCACCGCCGTCGCGCAGCCACCAGTCGCGCGACGAGAAGATCTCGACCTCGCTGTAGCCGGCGTAGCCCTGCGCCTCGACGCACGCGCGCACGGCGCGGATGTCGATCACGCCGTCGCCCATCATGCCGCGGTCCTCGAGCAGGTCGCGCGTGGGCACCCGCCAGTCGCACACGTGCAGCGCGAGCAGCCGCAGGCGACCGGCGCGCTCGATCATCGCCGGCAGCTTCGGGTCCCACCAGACGTGGTACAGGTCGACAGCGACGCCCAGCGCGCCGCTGCGCGCCGCATCGAGCGTGTCGCACAGGTCCAGTGCCTGCTCGAGCGTGTTGACGCAGGCGCGGTCGGCCGCGTACATCGGGTGCAGCGGCTCGATGGCCAGCGGCATGCCGCGCTCGCGTGCATCGGCGAGCAGCGCGGCGATGCCCTCGGCGACCTGCGCGCGCGCGCCGGCGAGGTCCTTGTGCGCCGGGTGGCCAGCCAGCGCGCCCGGCAGGCCGCCGACCACGAGCACCAGGCACGCGGCGCCGAGTTCGCAGGCTTCGTCGAGCGCGCGCCGGTTGTCGTCGCGTGCCGCGTCGCGGCCGGCGGCGTCGGCATGCGTGAACATGCCACCGCGGCAGTAGCCCGACAGTTCGAGGCCGTGGGCACGGATCGCGCGCGCGGTGGCGGCAAGGCCGGCGGCGTGCACCTGGTCGCGCCACGGCGAGACCGCGCGGATGCCACGCGCCGCGCAGGCGTCGAGGATGTCGAGCAGCGGCCAGTCCTGGCCGCGCTGCCGTCGCACCGTCGCGGTGTTGATCGACAGCCAGCGGTGGTCGGCGGTGAAGTCCCTCACGCGTTCACCCCGCGTCGACGCCGTGCAGCGCCAGCAGGTGGCGCATGCGCGCCACGGCCAGCTCGGGCTGCTCGATCAGCCCGGCGGCATCGGCCAGCCGGAACAGCTCGGCCAGGTGCGGCAGCGAACGCGTGCTGTGCTGGCCGCCGACCATCACGAAGTGGTCCTGGTGGCCGTTGAGCCAGGCCATGAACACGACGCCGGTCTTGTAGAAGCGCGTCGGCGCCCGGAAGATGTGCCGCGACAGCGGCACCGTCGGCGCGAGGATCGCGTGGAAGCGTGCCGCGTCGCCGGTGGCCAGCGCGGCCAATGCGGCGCTGGCCGCCGGCGCGATGGCGTCGAAGATGCCCAGCAGCGCGTCGCTGTGGTGCCGGTTGGCGGGCTCGCCCGAAGCGCCGCGCGGCGCGTCGCCGGCGATCAGCTCGGCGTAGTTGAAGTCGTCGCCGGTGTACATGCGCACGCCCGGCGGCAGCCGGCGGCGCATGCGGATCTCGGCGTCCTTGTCGAGCAGCGAGATCTTGATGCCGTCGACCTTGTCGGCATGGGCGGCGATCACGCCCAGCGCGGTGTCCATCGCCGCGTCGACGTCGGTGCTGCCCCAGTAACCCTTCAGCGCGGGGTCGAACATGTCGCCGAGCCAGTGCAGGATCACCGGCTGGCGTGCCTGGCCGAGCACGCGGTCGTAGACGCGTTCGTAGTCCGCGGGCCCCGTCGCGACCCGCGCCAGCGCGCGGCTGGCCATGACGATCAGCCGGCCGCCGAGCGCCTCGATGGCCGCCATCTGCTCCTCATAGGCGCGGATCACGTCGTCGACGCCGCGCGCCGCGTCGGGCGCGAGGTGGTCGGTGCCGCAGCCGCTGGCCAGTCGCGCGCCGGGCAGGTCCCGCGCGGCGTCGATCGAACGGCGGATCATTTCGAGCGAGGTCGGCCAGTCGAGCCCCATGCCGCGCTGCGCGGTGTCCATCGCCTCGGCGACGCCCAGGCCCATCGACCACAGCCGGCGCCGGTAGGCGACCGTCGCGTCCCAGTCGATCGCGCAGTCGAGCCAGGGGTCGATCGCCGCGCGCGCGTCGGCGACCACGTGCGCCGCGGAGTACGCGATGCGGTTGAGCTTCGTGCCCGGCGTGGCGGGCGTGAAGGCGCCGGGGCCGCGCAGCGTGTGGCGCTGCAGCGTGCGGCCGTCGGCGGTGGGCAGGTCGATGTGCATCGCCGCGGCCTCAGATCGACAGTGGCGGCACGTCGACCCAGCGGCGCTCGCGCCAGCTGCGCAGCGCCGCCTCGACCAGCTGCACGCCTTTGGCGCCCTCGGCGAGCGTCCAGCGGTAGGGCGCATCGGCGACGACGTGGCGGATGAACGCCTCCCACTGCAGCTTGAAGCCGTTGTCGTAGGTTTCGGTGTCGGGCACCTCCTGCCACTGCTCGAAGAAGTTCATCGACTGCTTGACATCGGGGTTCCACACCGGTCGCGGCGTGGCGACGCGGCTCTGCGCGCGGCAGCCCTGCAGGCCGGCCACCGCCGAGCCGTGCGTGCCGTCGACGTGGAAGGTCACCAGGTCGTCGCGGCGCACGCGCGTGGTCCACGAGCTGTTGACTTGCGCGACGACGGGCTCGCCGTCGGGGCCCTCGAGCTGCAGCGTCGCGTAGGCGGCGTCGTCGGCGGTGGCCTCGTAAGGCCGGCCGGCCTCGTCCCAGCGCTGCGGGACGTGCGTCGCGCCCAGGCACGACACCGAGCGCACCTGGCCGAACAGGTTGTCGAGCACGTAGCGCCAGTGGCACATCATGTCGAGGATGATGCCGCCGCCTTCCTCGGCGCGGTAGTTCCAGCTCGGGCGCTGGATCGGCTGCAGGTCGCCCTCGAACACCCAGTAGCCGAACTCGATGCGCACGCTGAGCATGCGGCCGAAGAAGCCGGCGCGGCGCAGCAGGTCGAGCTTGCGCAGCCCGGGCAGGAACAGCTTGTCCTGCACCGCGCCGTGTTTGACCCCGCTGGACTGCGCCAGCCTTGCGATCTCCACCGCCTCGCCCAGCTGCGTGGCCACCGGCTTCTCGCAGTACACGTGTTTGCCGGCGCGGATCGCCTTGGCCAGCAGCGCCGGTCGCATCTGCGTCGTGCCGGCGTCGAAGAACACCGTGTCGACGGGGTTGGCGAGTGCGGCGTCGAGGTCGGTGCTCCAGCGCTCGATGCCGTGCGCACGCGCCAGCGCCTCGATCTTGTCGGCGTTGCGGCCGACGAGGATCGGGTCGGGCATCACGCGCCGCCCGTCGGCGAGTGTGACGCCGCCCTGGTCGCGGATCGCGACGATCGAGCGGACCAGGTGCTGGTTCATGCCCATGCGACCCGTGACCCCGTGCATCACGATGCCCAGACGTTCGGTCATGTCGGTGTTCCTCGTTGCGAAGTCGATGCGCGGCGCCCGCGTCTCAGCTGATGCGCAGCTTCAGCGTGTCGTCGTACGGCAGCGCCGGTTGCTCGAAGAAGGTGTGCGCGTTGACGTAGTGCAGCGCGATCGCGCGGCGCCAGCGTGTCGACAGGTTCGGCGCCGACTGGTGGAAGACGTTGCCGTGGTGGAACGACACCCCGCCGCGCCTCACCGGCGCCGGCGACATCGGCTGGCGCGCCAGGATCTCGGGGGGCAGCTGCAGGTTGTACGGCTCCTCGGGCGGCGCGACGTGCGGGTACACCGGTCCGTGCTGGCTGCCCTCGCCGAAGTACAGGCAGCCGTTCTCCAGCGTCGCGTCGTCGAGCGCGATCCACGCGGTGACCACGCCCTCGAGGTCGTTGGGGCCGAAGTAGAAGTTGTCCTGGTGTGCCGGCTTCGGGCCACCGCCTTCGGGCGGCTTGAAGAACACCTGGCTGAAGTACACCGACACCCCGGGGCCGATGAACTGCTCGACGAGCCCGACCAGCGCCGGCGTGCGTGCCAGGTCGCGCACCGCCGCGCGGTGGTGGTGCGGGTTGTCGAGCTTGCGCAGCACGGTCCTGGCCCTGACGCCGCCGTCGACGTACCACGCGCGCTGATCGGCGGGAAGGTCGGCGAGGAAGGCCTCGCCCCACTGCTCGATGTCGGCGATCAGCGCGTCGGTGGTGCCGCGGTCGAACAGGCCGGCCACGGTCAGGTGGCCGGTGTGACGGTAGACGGCGAGATCGCCTTCGCTCAGGGGCATCGTGCTGCTCCTCGGAGAACCGGGGTGGCTGTTTAATCCCCAGACGGTGAATTAATGTACGACCGACACCGGCCCGCGTCAAGGCGCGGTTGACGCTGCGGTGGCCTCGGACTAGCATCGATCATCACCATCCGGTTAACAGTACAGTCCTGCCATGCCCCGCATCCAGACCACCGTCGTCGGCTCCTACCCCATCCCGGACTGGCTGGTCGCCGCGCCTTCCGAGCAGGCGCTGCTGGACGCCACGCGCGTGGTCATCGGCACGCAGGAGCAGGCCGGGGTCGACGTGGTGTGCGACGGCGAGCTGTACCGCTTCGACATCAACCACCCCGAGACCAACGGGATGATCGAGTACTTCGTGCGGCCGATGGACGGCATCACGCAGCGCTTCTCGTTCGAGGATCTCATCGCGTACCGCAGCAACAGCGGCATGAAGTTCCGCACCCGGCCGCCGGGCACCGTGGTCGGCCCCATCGGCCACGGCAGCCTGGACCTGCCGCTGGCCTGCGCACGCGCCAAGGCGCTGGCGCGCCACCGCTTCAAGTTCACGGTCACGGGCCCGCACATGCTGGCCAAGACGCTGATCGACAAGCACTACGGCGACGTCAAGGCCGTGGCGCATGCGATCGCCGATGCGCTGGCCGAGCAGGTGCGCCACCTCGACGCCGACGTGGTGCAGATCGACGAGGCCAACCTGCCCGGCCACCCCGAGGAATGGGAATGGGCCGCTTCGGCGATCAACCGCGTGCTCGACGCCGTGCAGGGCACGCCGGCGGTGCACCTGTGCTTCGGCAACTACGGCGGCCAGACCATCCAGAAGGGCCGCTGGGACCAGCTGCTGAGCTACCTGAACGCGCTGCACGCCGACCACGTGGTGCTGGAGTGTGCGCACCGCCCGCCGGGCGAACTGGCCGCGTTCAAGGAACTGAAGCCCGAGATCGGGCTGGGCCTGGGGGTCGTCGACATCAAGGTCACCGACGTCGAGAGCGCCGACGCGGTGGCGCGTGCGATCGAGCGTGCCGAGAAGCTGCTGGGCGACGGGCGCGTGCGCTACATCCACCCCGACTGCGGCTTCTGGATGCTCAAGCGTTCGGTCGCCGACGCGAAGATGCGCGCGCTGAAGGCCGGCCGCGACCGCTTCGAGGGCATCGCATCGTGACCGCGGTGCGCACGCTGCCGGCCCGCTTCGAGGACGTCGAGGCGCTGGAGGACTTCATGACCGCGCCGTCGCAGGCGCTCATCGACGACCTGGCCGCGCTCGACGGCGACCTCATCGTGCTCGGCGTCGGCGGCAAGATGGGCCCGACGCTGGCGCGCATGGCCAAGCGCGCGGCGCCGGGCAAGCGCGTGGTCGGCGTCGCGCGCTTCAGCGACGCGCGTTCGCGCGCGATGCTGGAAGCGCACGGCGTCGAGTGCATCGCCTGCGACCTCACCGACCGCGAGGCGCTGGCCAAGCTGCCGAACGTCGCCGACGGGGTGCGCCACTGCGTCTACATGGCCGGGCACAAGTTCGGCGCCTCGGACAACCCGTCGCTGACCTGGATGATGAACGTCGCGGTGCCCGGCATGGTGGCCGAGGCCTTCCGCGGGATGCGCATCGTGGTCTTCTCGACCGCCTGCGTCTACCCCTTCGTGCCGGTCGACGGCCCGGGCGCCGACGAGTCGGTGCCGGCGACGCCGCCCTCGGGCGACTACGCCTGGTCCTGCGTCGGCCGCGAGAAGCTGTTCGAGTACGGCTCGCGGCGCTGGGACACGGCGGGGCGGCTGGTGCGGCTGTCGTATGCGATCGACATGCGCTACGGCGTGCTGTTCGACGTCGCCCGCGCGGTGTTCGAGGGCCGCCCGGTCGACGTGACGATGGGTCACGCCGACGTGATCTGGCAGGGCGACGCCAACGAGCAGGCGCTGCGGTTGCTGGCGCACTGCACGACACCGGCGTCGCCGATCAACGTCTCGGGTGCGAGCCACACCCGCGTGCGCTGGCTGGCCGAGGAGTTCGGCCGCCGCTTCGGTCGCTCGCCGGTGATCACCGGACGCGAGGCGCCCACCGCCTGGCTGGTCGACACGCGCCAGGCGCAGGCCTTGTTCGGTCCGCCCGGCGTGCCGCTCGCCGCGATGATCGACTGGGTCGCCGACTGGGTGGCGCGCGGCGGGCCCAGCCTGGGCAAGCCGACGCACTTCGAGACGCGCGACGGCCGGTACTGAGCGGCCCGGCACCGCGTCCGCCTCCGATCGTGACCCCCGACGTCGTCGACCGCATCGTGCCGCTGACGCCCGCCGACGTCGGCGACGCGATGCGGCTGTCGATGGCGGCGCAGTGGAACCAGAACGAGGCCGACTGGCGCACGATGCTCGAGCTGGGCGAAGGCTGGGGCATCCGGCTCGCCGTCGACGGCCGCACGACGCTGGCCGCGTCGACGGTGGTCCTACCGTACGACGGCGGATTCGCCTGGATCAGCATGGTGCTCGTGCTGCCGGCCGTGCGGCGCCTCGGGCTGGCGACGCGGCTGCTGCAGCACGCGCTGGGCGTGCTGCGGCTGCGCGGCCTGCGTCCGGTGCTCGACGCGACCCCGGCCGGCCGCGCGGTGTACCTCCAGCAGGGGTTCCACGACACCTGGGGTTTCACGCGCTACCGCCGCGAGGCGGTCGACGCCGGCACCGCGCCGGCGGCCGCAGCGCCGACCACCCGCGCGCTGCGTGACACGGACTGGCCCGCCGTCGCGGCGCTCGACGCGCCGGCGTTCGGTGCCAACCGCCTGCCGCTGCTGCGCCGCCTCGCAGCGCGTTGGCCCGCGGCGGCTCGCGTGGTCGAGCAGGAAGGGCGGCTGCGCGGCTTCGTGCTCGGTCGCGACGGGCGCGAAGCCGGCCAGATCGGCCCGCTGCTCGCCGACGACGAGTCGACGGCGCGCCGCCTGCTCGCCGACGCGCTGGACGCGACGGCGGCACCGGTCTACGTCGACCTGTGCGACGAGCACGCGGCGCTGCGCCCCTGGCTGCGTTCGCTCGGCTTCGTCGCCGAGCGCCCGTTCACGCGCATGGTGCACGCCGTGGCGGGTGCGCCGCCCCCGCAGGCGCCGGGCCGGCCGGCGCCGATCGTGCTGGTCGCCGGCCCGGAGCTGGGCTGAACGCGGCGCGCCGCTGCGGCGCCGCGCGCCCCGGGGCTCACTTGCTCATCTTCACCGAACGGTCGAGGAACTCGTTGGTGTAGACGGTCTTCACGTCGAAGGTCTTGTCCAGCCCGATGTACTCGCGCACCAGCTCGTAGTCGGAGGCCATGCGCGCGTCGTCGTGGATGCCCAGCGCGACCTCGCGGCTGAACTTGTCGCTCATCAGCTTCTCGACCAGGCCCCAGTTCTCGAGCTCGTTGTCGAACTTCAGCGCGCCGTTGGCGTCGACCAGCGCCTGCACGCAGGGCCGCGGCTCCTTCACGCAGGCGGCGAAGGCGCGCTGCGTGACCTTGACGAACTTGTCGACCAGCGGCTTGTTGTCGGCCAGCCACCTGGCGTTGACGATCACCGAGTTGCCATACGGGTTCAGGCCGGCGTCGCGCCAGGCGAGGAAACCCATGTCGGCGCCGAGCTCGCGCTCGAACACGTGGTGCAGGTTGTAGAACGAGGTCGTGGCGTCGATCGACTTGGCCTTCAGCGCCGCGAGCTTGCCGTTGGCGTCGATGTTGACCCAGGTGACCGACTTCGGGTCGATGCCGTTGGCCTTGGCCAGTGCCGGCCACATCACGCGCGCGCCGTCGGCGGCGGGGTTGCCGATCTTCTTGCCGGCCAGGTCCTTGACCGTCTGGATGCCCGAGCTCTTCAGCCAGTACAGGCCCTGCGGCGAGTTGGCGTATACGTTGAACACCGCCACCGTGTCGGCGCCCTTGCCCTTGGCGACGAGCACGCCGGCCATGTCGGCCAGTCCGATCGGCGTCGAGCCGGCGCCCACGCGCTGCGTCGCCAGCGCCGAGCCCTTGCCCGGCTCGATCTGCAGGTCGATGCTGGCCTGGCTGTACCACCCCATCTTCTTCGCGTAGTAGTACGGGGCGTGGTCGCCGCCGGGCACCCAGTTGAGCACGAAGTCGACCTTCTGCTGCGCCAGCGCGGGGGTCGCGGCGAAGGTGGCTGCCGCCAGCGCGGCGCCGAGGGCGATACGTCGGATCATCTGGGGTCTCCTTGGATGGGCTGCGGGTCGGGCCTCGTTGACGCGAGGCGGCGGGTCGGATAGAGTGAATTAACCAACCGGTTACTTACGTCCAGTATAGAGGCTGCTTCGTCGATTGCACCTGCGGCGCGGCCACCCACCGCCTACAGACTTTCCCTGATGCACAGACACCGCAGCGAGTTGCCCGACGACGTGCTGGCGCTGTTGCGCCGCGGCACGGTCATTCCGGCGCACCCGCTGGCGCTCGACGCGTCGCGCCGGCTCGACGAGCGTCGCCAGCGCGCGCTGACGCGCTACTACGTCGACGCCGGCGCGGGCGGGCTCGCGGTGGGGGTGCACTCGACGCAGTTCGCGATCCGCGAGGTCGGCCTCTACGAGCCGGTGCTGGAACTGGCGGCGCGCACGGCGCGCGAATGGAGCGACCGCCCGCTGGTGATGATCGCCGGCCTGGCCGGCCGCACCGCGCAGGCGCAGGCCGAGGCGCGCATCGCGCTGGCGCGCGGCTACCACGCCGGCATGCTGTCGTTGGCGGCGATGCAGGGCGCCTCGGTCGACGAGCTGGTCGCGCACTGCGCGGCAGTGGCCGAGGTGATTCCGCTGGTCGGGTTCTACCTGCAGACGGCGGTGGGCGGCATCGCGCTGCCGGCCGAGTTCTGGCGCCGCTTCGCCGCCATCGACAACGTCGTCGCGATCAAGATGGCGCCTTTCGACCGCTACCGCACGCTCGACGTGGTGCGCGGCGTCGCCGCGGCGCGCGCGGAAGACCGCGTCACGCTGTACACCGGCAACGACGACCACATCGTGCTCGATCTGCTGCAGCCGTTCGTCGTGCGGCGCGGCGACGAGACGGTGACGCTGCGCATCCGCGGTGGCCTGCTCGGCCACTGGAGCGTGTGGACGCAGGGCGCGGTGCGGCTGTTCCAGCGCCTGCAGGCCGCGGCGGACGCGGGGCGGGTGGATGCCGACCTGCTGGCGCTGGACTCACGCGTCACCGACTGCAACGCCGCCTTCTTCGACGTCGCGAACGGCTTCGCCGGCTGCATTCCCGGCTGCCACGAGGTGCTGCGCCGGCAGGGGCTGCTCGAGGGCATCTGGTGCCTGGACCCGGCCGAGACGTTGTCGCCCGGGCAGTCGGCACTGATCGACCGCGTCTGCCGCGAGCATGCCGACCTCGCCGACGATGCCTTCGTCGCCGAGAACCTGCCGCGCTGGCTGGCCTGACGGGAGCGCAGGCGATGGAAGGCTCGCAGTCCAAGCTGATGCAGTACACGCTGGGCGTGCTGGCGCACCTGCTGCTGCTGCTGGCGTGGTACCTGTTCGTCGAGCTCGGCGACGTGCCGAAGTTCGTGATGCCGTCGCCGGCCGACACGCTGGCGGCGCTGTTCCAGCCCAACTACGACTGGTGGAGCAACATCGCCGTCACCGGCACCGAGATCTTCGGCGGCTACGCGCTCGCGCTGGGGGTCGGCGTGACGCTGGCGCTGCTGTTCACCTGGTCGAAGACGCTGGAGGCGCTGGCGCTGCCGCTGCTGGTGACGCTGAACATGATCCCCAAGGTGGCGCTGGGGCCGCTGATCATCGTCTGGTTCAAGTACGGCGTCTTCCCCAATACGCTGATGGCGTTCTCGATCGCGGTGTTCCCGATCCTGCTGACCACGGCGCGTGGACTGCGCGAGATCGAGCCCGAGCTGCTCGACCTCGTGCGCACGCTGCGCGGCAGCCGCTGGCAGATCTTCACCAAGATCCAGCTGCCCGGTGCGCTGCCCTACATCTTCGCCGGCATGAAGGTGGCGGCGATCCTGGCGGTGGCCGGCGCCATCGTCGGCGAATTCCTCGGCTCCGACCGCGGCCTGGGCTACCTGATGCTGCAGGTGCAGGTGACGCTCGATACGCCGGCGATGTTCATGGCGGTGCTGCTGATCACGATGCTGGGCATGGGGCTCTATGGCCTCGTGCTGCTGCTGGAGAAGCTGCTGGTGGTGAAGGACGCGCGCGTTTCATGATGCCCACGATCGATCCCGCGGCGGCCGTGGCCGTGGAGCCCTTCATCCACCTCGCCGGGGTGCAGAAGGTCTACCGCACCGGGCGCAAGGAGCACCTGGCGATCTCGGACGCCAGCTTCGACGTGATGCCCGGCGAGCTGGTCTCGCTGGTCGGCCCCTCGGGCTGCGGCAAGAGCACGCTGCTGAAGATCCTCGCCGGGCTGCACGGCCACGACGACGGCACGGTGCGCATCGGCTCGGCGACGCACCCCTTCGACCCGGCGCGCGACATCGGCATGGTGTTCCAGGCGCCGCTGCTGCTGAAGTGGCGCCGCATCCTCGACAACGTGCTGCTGCCGGCCGAGCTGCTGGGCCTGCCGATGGCCGCGGCCAAGGAACGTGCGCGCGACCTGCTCGCGCTGGTCGGGCTGGCCGGCTACGAGGACAAGTACCCGTACGAGCTCTCCGGCGGCATGCAGCAGCGCGCGGCGATCGCGCGCGCGCTGGTGCACGACCCGAAACTCGTGCTGATGGACGAACCCTTCGGCGCGCTCGACGCGCTGACGCGCGAGAAGATGAACCTGGAGTTGCTGCGCATCTGGAAGGAGTCGCGCAAGACCATCGTCTTCGTCACGCATGGCATCTCCGAGGCGGTGTTCCTGGGCTCGCGCGTCGTCGTCTTCACCGCCGGGCCGGCGCGCATGGCCGACAATTTTCCCATCGAACTGCCGACGCCGCGCACGCTGGACATGAAGACGCACGAGGCCTTCGGCGTCTACACGCGGCGCATCTACAAGCTGCTGGGCATGGAGTGAGCGCGCGCGGCGTCGCGAGCCGGGCCCGGCGCTCAGTCGCGCACCAGATAGCCCAGCACCAGGTCGTTCATGTGCGACAGGCGTTCGAGGCGCGCCTTCGCCCCCATCAGGTCGCGGTCGAAGATCGTCGACAGCGTGTGGCAGTTGCCAAGGTAGAAGTACGACAGCCCGGCGATCGAGATGTACAGCTGCACCGGGTCGACACCGGCGCGAAACAGGCCGGCCTTGTGGCCGCGCTCGAGCACCTCGGCGAGCGTGTGCACCAGCGGCGAATGCATGCTGCGCACCTTGGTCGAGCGCCTCAGGTGGCGCGCGCGGTGCAGGTTCTCGGTGCCGAGCAGCGACAGGAACTCGGGGTGTTCGATGTAGTAGTTCCAGGTGAACGCGATCAGTCGGCGGATCGCCTCGATCGGGTCGACCTGCGACAGGCTGAGCTGCCGTTCCTCGCCGCGGATGCTTTCGTAGGCGCGCTCGAGCACCGCGAGGAACAGGCTCTCCTTGCTCTCGAAGTAGTAGTAGATCAGCCGCTTGTTGACGTCGGCGCGCTCGGCGATGCGGTCCATGCGCGCGCCGCCCAGGCCGTGGTCGGCGAACTCGCGCAGCGCGGCGTCGAGGATGTCCTTCTGCGAGCGGTCGGCGTCGCGCGGGCGGGTCTCGGCGGGACGGGGCGTCGACGGCGTGCGGGGCATGGCTGCAAATTCACCGGATGGCGAAGTATCGGCGCAGCCCCGGCACCGCGGCAAGCCTTCGCATAATCGCGGCATTTGGCCTGGAGGCTCAGCATGACGAACCGACTCGCCGGGCACGCGCTGGTCGAGGCGCTGATCGCGCAGGGTGTCGACACGGCCTTCGGGGTGCCTGGCGAGAGCTACCTCGCGGTGCTCGACGGCTTCCACGAGCACCGCGACCGCATCCGCTTCGTCGCCTGCCGCCACGAGGGCGGGGCGTCGTTCATGGCCGAGGCGCAGGGCAAGCTCGCCGGCCGGCCCGGCGTGTGCTTCGTCACCCGCGGGCCCGGCGCGACGAACGCGGCGATCGGCGTGCACACCGCGTTCCAGGACTCGACGCCGATGGTCGTCTTCGTCGGCCAGGTCGCGTCGGACCAGCGCGACCGCGAGGCGTTCCAGGAACTCGACTACCGGCAGATGTTCGGCCCGGGCACGCTGGGGCTGGCGAAGTGGGCCGCCGAGGTGCAGCACGCCGACCGTCTGCCCGAGTACGTGTCGCACGCCTTCCACACCGCGATGCAGGGGCGCCCCGGCCCGGTCGTGCTCGCGCTGCCCGAGGACATGCTCTGCGCGCCGACGGCGGCGCCGGTGCTGCCGCGCGTCGATCCGGCGCTGGCCTGGCCGGCGCCGGGCGCGTTGCGCGAACTGCGACAGCGGCTGCTGGCTGCCGAGCGCCCGCTGATGATCGTCGGCGGCAGCGGCTGGAGCGCCGAGTCGGCAGAAGCACTGCAGCGCTTCGCCGAGAACTGGCAGTTGCCGGTGGGCTGCGGCTTTCGCTTCCAGGACACGTTCGACAACCGGCACCCGCTGTACGCCGGCGACGTCGGCATCGGCATCGCGCCGGCGCTGGCGCAGCGCGTGCGCGACGCCGACCTCGTGCTCGCGGTGGGCGTGCGCTTGGGCGAGATGACCACCGGCGGCTACACGCTGCTCGAGGCGCCGCGGCCGCGGCAGGCGCTGGTGCACCTGCATCCCGGCGCCGAGGAGCTGGGCCGCGTCTACGCGGCCGACCTGCTGCTGCATGGCTCGCTGGCAGCCGCCGGCAAGGCGCTGGAGACCGTCGCCGCGCCGCCCGCGCTGCGCTGGCGCGCGTGGACCGAGGCCGCGGGTGCCGACTTCGCCCGCAACCGCGAGCATGTGCCGGTCGAGCCGCTGGACATGGCGGCGGTGGTGAAGACCGTCGAGCGCCTGGCCCCGGCCGACACCGTCTACACCAACGGCGCCGGCAACTTCAGCGGCTGGCTGCACCGTTTCCTGCGCTACCCCGGGCTGCAGCACCACGGCCGCACGCAACTCGCGCCGACCTCGGGCGCGATGGGCTACGGCCTGCCGGCCGCGGTGGCCGCGAGCCTGCTGCAGCCGCAGCGCACCGTGGTCAACGTGGCCGGTGACGGCGACTTCCTGATGACCGGCCAGGAACTGGCCACCGCGGCGGCTCACGGTGCGCGGCGGCTGGTCAGCATCGTCGTCGACAACGGTTGCTACGGCACGATCCGCATGCACCAGGAGCGCGAGTTCCCGGGGCGTGTCAGCGGCAGCGCGCTCTCCAACCCCGACTTCGTCGCGCTGGCGCGTGCCTACGGCTGGCGCGCCGCCCGGATCGAGCACACCGCCGGGTTCGAGCCGGCGTTCGCCGACGCGCTGGCCAGCGGCCTGCCGACGCTGCTGCACCTCGTGCTCGACGCCGAGGTCATCACCTCGCGCACGACGCTCGGCGCGATCCGCGGCGCGGCGCTGGCGCGCCAGGCCCCGGCCTGACGGTGGCACCGGCCGCGTTGCATACTTGCCGAATGGCCTCCCCGACCCTCGCGACCTGCCGATGACCCACGAGCCGTCCGTCGTGACCTGCGACCTGTGCGATGCGCACAAGGGCGATGCCAGCGACGCCTTGCGCGTGCTGCCGCCGGTGTTCCGCGACTTCGGCGGCGTCGATGCGTTCGCCGGCCCGGTGTCGACGGTGCGCTGCTTCGAGGACAACTCGCTGGTCAAGGCCGCGCTCGACGAGCCCGGCGACGGGCGCGTGCTGGTGGTCGCCGGCGGCGGTTCGCTGCGACGCTCGCTGGTCGGCGGCAACCTCGCCTCGGCGGCGGCGCGCAACGGCTGGGCCGGCATCGTCGTCGACGGCTGCGTGCGCGACGTCGACGAGCTGGCGCAGTGCACGGTGGGCATCCGCGCGCTGGCGCCGATGCCGATGCCCACCGAGCGGCGCGGCGAGGGCCAGCGCGACGTGCCGGTGCAGGTGCAAGGCGTGTGGGTGCGCCCCGGCGAGCGGCTGGTCGCCGACGCCGACGGCATCGTCGTGCTCGCCGGCGGCTGAGGGCACCCCGGCATGGCCGACGCCGGCTGGACCGTGGTGCCGTCGACGCCCGAGCAGATCGACGCGGTCGCGCGGCACTGCCGCAAGCTCGTCACGCAGCGCGCGCTGCTCGCCGCCGGCGTCGCCGCGGTGCCGATCCCGGGGCTCGACTGGGTCACCGACGTCGGCGTGCTGGTCAGGCTGATCCCGCGCATCAACCACGCGTTCGGGCTGACGCCGCAGCAGATCGAGCGGCTGGCGCCCGAGCGCCGCGTCGTCGTCTACAAGGCGATCTCGGCCGGCGGCGCGCTGCTGGTCGGGCGGCTGGTCACGCGCGAGGTGGTGCTGCAGGTGCTGCGTGTGGTCGGCGTGCGGCTGACCGCGCAGCAGGCCGCGAAGTTCGTGCCGCTGGCCGGCCAGGCGGTGTCGGCGGCGCTGACCTTCTCTGCGCTGAAGTACGTGTGCGAGCAGCACATCCGCCAGTGCGCCGAGGTCGCGCGGCAACTGCAGCTGCCGGCGCCGCAGTTCGCGGTCGAGCGCGTCGACTGAACTCGCCTGCGGTGCGGACGCGCTGGCTACAATGCCCGCACATCGGGGTGTAGCGCAGCCTGGTAGCGCAACTGCTTTGGGAGCAGTGGGTCGGATGTTCGAATCATCTCACCCCGACCAACGTGGCCCCGCTTGGCGCGGGCCGGGGCGATGGCGACGTGGCGATCCGACGATGAACGACGCAGCGGGTGAGTTGAGCGAGCTCGAGGGGCTGTTCGAGAAGGTGTCGGGCTACTTCGCGCTGCTGTCCGAGCCGATGAGGCTGAAGATCCTGCACGTGCTGTGCAACACCGAGCGCAGTGTCGGCGAGATCGTCGAGGCGCTCGGGGCCACGCAGGCCAACGTGTCGCGCCACCTGAACCTGATGCACCGCGCCGGGGTGCTGTCGCGTCGCAAGGACGGCAATCTCGTCTACTACACCGTGTGCGACGACGAGGCCGTGCAGCTGTGCCGCACCGTGTCGGTGAACATGGCCAGCGCCGCGCCCGAGCCGGCCGTCCGGCGGGCCAGCGCGCGCCGCTTCATGCCCAAGTCCGCCTGACGACAGGCTGACGTCCGACGACCCGGGTTATCCCGGGTCAATTCCGGGCTACTATATGCGTTAATACGCATATACGGAAACACAACGAGACCATCCATGAGAGGTGCCCCCCCGATGCCCGGCCGCCTGCGCAAGGCGCCGGAGAACTTCGTCAGCCGCGACCTCAAGCTCGAGGTCGACCGGCACGGGCTCGACGCCGACCGTCGCGGCTTCCTGCGCCGCAGCTTCGCCGCCGCAGCCGCGTCGATGGCCGGCGCCGGCGCGGCGCTGGCGCAGCCCAGGGGCGAGGAGGCGATCCTCACGCTGCCCGAGCACACCACCGGGCTGGGGCAGCCGGTGGCCGCGCGCGGCTACGGCGTACCGTCGAAGTACGAGTCGGGCCTGCAGCGCCGCGAGAGCCCGGGACTGACGCGCGTGAGCCAGGCCAGCGTCTCGTTCTGCCCGCTGCAGGGGCTGTTCGGCATCATCACGCCCAGCGGGCTGCACTTCGAGCGCCACCACCAGGGCTGGTGGGACATCGACCCGACCAAGCACCGGCTGATGATCAACGGTCTGGTCAAGGCGCCGCTGGTGTTCACGGTCGACGAGATCATGCGGCTGTCGCCGGTGTCGCGCATCCACTTCATCGAGTGCGGCGCGAACACCGCGATGGAGTGGGGCAACGTCGCGGTGCCGACGGTGCAGTACACGCACGGCATGATCAGCTGCAGCGAGTTCACGGGCGTGCCGCTGCGCGACCTGCTCGACATGGCCGGCGCCGACTACAGGAAGGGGCGCTACGTGCTGGCCGAGGGCGCCGACGGCTCGTCGATGACGCGCACGATCCCGATGGAGCTCGTCGAGTCGGGCGAGGTGCTGGTGGCCTACGGCCAGAACGGCGAGATGCTGCGCCCCGAGAACGGCTACCCGCTGCGCCTGGTCGTGCCCGGCGTGCAGGGCGTGAGCTGGGTGAAGTACCTGCGCCGCATCGAGGTGGGCGACCAGCGCTGGGCGACCAAGGACGAGACGATGCACTACGTCGACCTGATGCCCGACGGGCTGCACCGCCAGTACTCTGGCATCCAGGAGTGCAAGTCGGTGATCACCAGCCCGTCGGGCGGGCAGATCCTGCTCGACAAGGGCTTCCACAACGTCACCGGGCTGGCCTGGTCGGGGCGCGGCCGGATCCAGCGCGTCGACGTGTCGGTCGACGGCGGGCGCAACTGGCGCACCGCGCGCATCGACGGCCCGGTGCACCACAAGGCGCTGACGCGCTTCAACATCGACTGGGTGTGGGACGGCAAGCCGGCGGTCCTGCAGTCTCGCGCGATCGACGACACCGGCTACGTGCAGCCGAACTACAAGCAGCTGCGTGCGGTGCGCGGCACGCGGTCGATCTATCACAACAACGCGATCCAGTCGTGGCTGGTGTCGGAGTCGGGCGAGGTGAGCAATGTCCAGGTTTCTTGAGGCGCTGCTGATCGGCGCGCTCGCCGCCGCGTGCGGCGCCGCGTGGGCGCAGAAGCTGCCGCCGGGGCTCGGGCGCGTGGCCACGCCCGACGAGGTCCGCGCCTGGGACATCGACGTGCGCCCCGACTTCACCGGCCTGCCCAAGGGGGCGGGCTCGGTCGACAAGGGCATGCAGGTGTGGGAGGGCAAGTGCGCCTCGTGCCACGGCGTGTTCGGCGAGTCGAACGAGGTGTTCTCGCCGATCGTCGGCGGCACCACCGCCGACGACATCAAGACCGGCCGCGTCAAGGGCCTCGTCGCCGGCGAGGGGCGCACGACGCTGATGAAGGTCAGCACGCTGTCGACGCTGTGGGACTACATCAACCGCGCGATGCCCTGGAACGCGCCGAAGAGCCTCACCGTCGAGGAGGTCTACGCGGTCACCGCGTACATCCTGCACCTGGGCGACATCGTGCCGGCCGACTTCGTGCTGTCGGACCGCAACGTGCGCGAGGTGCAGGCCCGCCTGCCCAACCGCGACGGCAAGACGACCCGGCACGGCCTGTGGCTGCCGGGCGACAAGCCCGACGTGCGCGCCGTCGCGTGCATGAAGGACTGCGCGGTCGACGAGGCCAAGGTGGCTTCGTACCTGCCCGACTTCGCGCGCGACGCCCACGGCAACCTGCTCGCGCAGAACCGCCCGGTGGGGCCGGTGCGCGGCATCGACACGACGCAGCCACCCGGCGTGCGCCCGGCGGCGAGCGCCGCGGTCGCGGCGGTGACCGGCGCCGCGGCGGGCGGGGGGGCGGCCGAGTCGTCGGCGCTCGAACTGGCGAAGGCGCAGGCGTGCACCGCGTGCCACGGCGTGAACAGCAAGATCGTCGGACCCGGCTTCAACGAGATCGCCGCCAAATACCAGGGGCGAAGCGATGCCGAGGCGTACCTGGCGCAGAAGATCCGCACCGGCGGCAGCGGCGTGTGGGGGGCGGTGCCGATGCCGGCGCAGGCGCAGCTCAGCGACGGCGAGGTACAGTCGCTCGCTCGCTGGATCGCCGGTGGCGCCAAGTGACGGGCGGCGCGCGCGTGTCCAGCCGGCCGGCACGCGTGGCAGGTGCACGGGCGCATGGGGGCGATCCCCAATGCCCCCTGCAGTACGGCCGGAGGACAATGTCGTACCGGTGCAGGGCCTTACGACCCCTCGCTGGTGCCGTGACGGATTTTTTCGCGAAGGGGTTCGATATATGAGCATGAATCGACGCAAGGCGCTGAAGACCACCGGTGGCTTCGGCGTACTCGGGATGTTCGTCGCGGCCGGCGTGATCACGCCGCAAGAGGCGCGTGCGCAGCAGGCCGAGTGGAACAAGGCGGCCTTCGAGGCCAAGGACGTCAACGGCACCGTCAAGGCGCTCGGCGGCGACGCCGCGGCGGCGTCCGACAAGGTCACCGTGACCGGCCCCGACATCGCCGAGAACGGCGCCGTCGTGCCGGTGGGCGCGACGACGACCCTGGCCAACGTGCAGATGATCGCGCTTCTGGTCGAGAAGAACCCGAACGCGCTGGCCGCGATGTTCAACCTCACCGCCGACTCGGAGCCGTTCGTCACCACGCGCGTGAAGATGGGGCAGAGCTCCGACGTCTACGCGCTGGTCAAGGCCGACGGCAAGTTCCACGTGGCCAAGAAAGAGATCAAGGTCACGCTCGGCGGCTGCGGCGGCTGATCGACGACGACGGATTCGAAGGAGAGACAGATGGGAAACCCGATGCGCATTCGTGCCACCGAGAGCGGTGGCGTCGTCGACGTCAAGGTGCTGATGAGCCACATCATGGAGACCGGCCAGCGCAAGGACTCGTCGGGCAACGTGATTCCGGCGCACTTCATCTCGAACGTCGTCGCCAAGCATGGTGACAAGGTCGTGATGTCGGCCCAGTGGGGGCCGGCGGTGTCGAAGGACCCGTTCCTGAACTTCAAGTTCAAGGGCGGCAAGAAGGGCGACAAGGTCACGGTCACCTGGAACGACAACAAGGGCGACTCGCGCACCGACGAAGCGACGGTGTCCTGAGTCGGCGACGTCGCCCCGGCACGGGCGCGACGTCATTGAAGGCCTCGGCGGGGATCCCCGAGGCCTTCGCCATTTGGGCGCGGCACGGGGTCGGCCCTATGGGGGCCGTCACCGATTGGCAGCCGGCCGCGGTGACTTTTCAATTCAATAGTCATTCATTTCTGGAGCGAGGCATGAAGGGACTGCTAGCCGCAGTGGCGATGGGCATCGGCGGCGCCGCGTGGGCGCAGGGGTCGGCCGTCGACGAGATCGAGCGCTACCGGCAGATGATCGCCGACGGCAATCCGGCCGAGCTGTACGAGATGCGCGGCGAGGAACTGTGGAAGCTCAAGGCCGGGCCGAAGAACGCCTCGCTCGAGAAGTGCGACCTCGGACTGGGCCCCGGCGTGACGAAGGGCGCCTACGCGCAGATGCCGCGCTACTTCGCCGACACCGACAAGGTGCAGGACGCCGAGTCGCGCATCCTGACCTGCATGCAGCAGCTGCAGGGCATCGACCCGAAGGAGGTCGTCAACGGGCGCTGGGGCCAGGGCAAGCGCGCCGACGTGGTCGCCATCGTCACCTGGCTGTCCGGCGAGTCCAAGGGCGTCAAGGTCAGCGTGCAGCCGCGCCACCCGAAGGAGAAGGAAGCCTTCGAGCTGGGCAAGAAGACCTTCTACTTCCAGGGCGGCCCGCACGACTTCTCGTGCGCCTCGTGCCACGGCGAGGACGGCAAGCGCATCCGCCTGCAGGACCTGCCGAACATCGCCAAGCCCGAGGGCGCGTCCAAGGGCTGGTCGTCGTGGCCCGCGTACCGCGTCAGCAGCGGCCAGATGTGGTCGATGCAGCACCGCCTCGAGGACTGCTACCGGCAGCAGCGTTTCCCCGAGCCGATCTACGCGTCGGACCTGACGATCGCGCTGTCGTACTTCATGGCCGCGCAGTCGAACGGCTACGCGATGGCGACCCCTGGCATCAAGCGCTGACCGAGCACGCAGGAGACACCGACCCATGAACCGCATCGCCACCCTCGCCGCCGTCGCCGTGCTCGCCGGCTGCGCCACCTCGTCGTCACCCGACTCCGCTGCGCTGCAGGCCAAGTTCGACGCGATGATCCAGGCCGACTTCAAGCCCAAGGGCATCGCCACGCTCGACCGCGTCAAGCAGGACGAGGCGCAGAAGCTGTGCTCGAACCCCGAAGCGTGGGCGGGCAAGTCCTACGAGGCCGCGCGCAAGCGCGTCGAGCAGATCAACCTCGCGGCGGTCAAGTGGCCCAGCGACGGCAAGTACCTCGGCGACTGGAAGCAGGGCGAACGCATCGCGCAGAGCGGGCGCGGCCTGACCTACACCGACAGCGCGAACACCGTCAACGGCGGCAACTGCTACAACTGCCACCAGATCGACAAGGCGGAGATCTCGCACGGCACGATCGGCCCGAGCCTGTGGAACTACGGCAAGCTGCGCGGTGTCAGCGACCCGAATGCGCCCGCCAGCCAGGAGATCGTCAAGTACACCTGGGGCAAGATCTGGAACGCCAAGGCGTACAACGCGTGCTCGAACATGCCGCGCGCCGGACACATGGGCATTCTCAACGAGGAGCAGATCCGGCACGTGATGGCGCTGCTGCTCGACCCGAAGTCGCCGGTGAACCAGTGACCTCGGCGGCCTGAAGCGCGCGCAAGCCGGGGGCCGCTGGACGCGGCCCCTTTTCGCGCCGAGAATATCCGTGATTGATTGAGTACAGAAGGAACGGATGATGTCACTGTCGCGTCGCGAATTCCTCAACGTGCTGGCGGCGGCGTCGGCGGCGGGCATGGCGCTCGATGCGCCGGATGCGCTGGCTGCCGGTCCCGACGCCGCGGGCCGGCTCTACGACCTGCCGCGCTTCGGCAACGTGCACCTGCTGCACTTCACCGACTGCCACGCGCAGCTGCGGCCGGTGTACTTCCGCGAGCCGAACGTCAACCTCGGCATCGGCGATGCGAACGGACGCATGCCGCACCTCGTGGGCGAACGCCTGCTCAAGCACGTGGGCATCCGGCCGGGCACCGTCGAGGCACACGCCTTCACGTACCTGGACTTCGAGCAGGCCGCGCGCAGCTACGGCAAGGTCGGCGGCTTCGCGCACCTGGCGACCCTCGTCAAGCGCATGCGTGCGACGCGTCCGGGTGCGATCCTGTGCGACGGCGGCGACACCTGGCAGGGCTCGGGCACCGCGCTGTGGACCGACGGCCAGGACATGGTCGACGCATGCGTGGCGCTGGGCGTCGACGTGATGACCGCGCACTGGGAGATGACGCTGGGCGCCGATCGGGTCCAGCAGATCGTCGAGAAGGACTTCAAGGGCAAGGTCGACTTCGTCGCGCAGAACGTGAAGACGACCGACTTCGGCGATGCGGTGTTCGCGCCGTACACGCTGCGCGAGATGAACGGCGTCAAGGTCGCCGTGATCGGCCAGGCCTTCCCGTACACGCCGATCGCCAACCCGCGCTACATGGTGCCCGACTGGACCTTCGGCATCCAGGACGAGCACATGCAGAAGATGGTCGACGAGGTGCGCGGCAAGGGCGCGCAGGTCGTCGTGGTGCTCAGCCACAACGGCATGGACGTCGACATCAAGATGGCGTCGCGGGTGCGCGGCATCGATGCGGTCCTCGGCGGCCACACGCACGACGGCATGCCGGCGCCGGTGATCGTCGACAACGCCGGCGGCAAGACGCTGGTGACCAACGCCGGCTCGAACACGAAGTTCCTCGGCGTGCTCGACTTCGACGTGCGCGGCGGCAGGATCCAGGGCTTCCAGTACCGGCTGCTGCCGGTGTTCGCGAACTTCCTGCCGGCCGACGCGCAGATGGACGCGCTGGTCAAGCGGATCCGCGCCCCGTACGAGGCCAAGCTGGGCGAGAGGCTCGCGCGCACCGAGGGCCTGCTGTACCGGCGCGGCAACTTCAACGGCACCTTCGACCAGCTGATCGTCGACGCGCTGATGGAGGTGCGCGGCGCCGACCTCGCGTTCTCGCCGGGCTTCCGCTGGGGCACCTCGCTGCTGCCGAACAGCGACATCCTGATGGAGCACGTGCTCGACCAGACCGCGACCACCTATTCGTACTCGACGCTCACCGAGATGCGCGGCGAGATGATCAAGACCGTGCTCGAGGACGTCGCCGACAACCTGTTCAACCCCGACCCGTACTACCAGCAGGGTGGTGACATGGTGCGCGTCGGCGGGCTGACCTACGCGATCGACCCGAACGCCGCGGCCGGCTCGCGCATCAGCGACATGCGCCTGAAGGGCCAGCCGATCGAGGCCGGCAAGACCTACAGGGTGGCGGGCTGGGCCCCGGTGGCCGAGGAAGCGAGGCAGACCTCGGGGGGGCGCATGGTGTGGGACGACGTGGCCGCCTGGCTGCGCGACAAGAAGGTCGTCACGCCGCGTCGGCTGAATACGCCGCGCATCATCGGCATGGACGGCAACCCGGGCATCGCCGCGTCGTGACTTCGCACCGCGCCGCCGGCCTCACGCGCCGCCGGGCGAGCGGCGCGCTCGTGGGTGCGCTCTGCGGCGCGTCGCTGGTGCCGGCGGTGCTGCGCGCACAGCCGCTGGACGGCACGCAGGACCTCGCGCACGACATCGGCGCCGCGGCGGCGCGCGGGCAGCCGCTGCTGCTGCTGGTGTCGCTGGACGGCTGCGTGTTCTGCGACATCGTGCGCCGCAGCTACCTGCTGCCGCTGCGTGCGCAAGGCGAGTTCACGCGCCAGATCGACCTGCGCGGGCGCTCGCTGCTGCGCGGGCCCACCGGCGCGTCGGTGCGCGAATCCGACCTGGCGCGCGCCTGGGGCGTTCGTGTCGCGCCGACGCTGCTGTTCCTCGGCCCCGGCGGCACCGAACTCGCGCCGCGCCTGGCCGGCTACAGCGAGGACTTCTACGGCGCCTACCTCGACGACGCGCTGGCGCAGGCGCGCACGCGCTTGCGCCTGGCGCGCGGGTGAGCCGCGCGCCCGCCTTCCAGCTGCGCGGCCGAGCCGCGCCCGAGGGCGGCCCTCAGGGCCGCAGGTAGACGTAACCGTCCTTCGCCTGCAACCTGGCCACCTCGGCGACGCCCGAGGGAACGACCTTGGCTTCCATCACCACCTTCGTCGGCTCGATCTTGCGGCTGACCAGCGTGTTGTTGCACACGCGGAACTCGACGCCGCGGCCGGCGAGTTCGCCGATCGCGCCGGCGAACGGCTGTTCGACCATGTTCTTCGCTCCCTCGAGCAGGAAGTCGATGCCGGGGCCGTGCGTGACCACCACGATCTTCGCGTTCGGGTCGGCGTTCAGGTGGTTGCGGATGTTGCCCACGGCGCGGCTGGCCTGCTGGATGCCTTCGTTGAGGTGGTACACGACCTTGATCGCGTCCTGCGCCCACGCCGAGCAGGTGCCGGCGGCGAGCAGCAAGGGCAACAGCAGGCGGGCGTGCAGGGTCTTCATGGCGGTCTCCGGTTCGAGGATGACGGCACTGCCGCCCGGGTCACCGACGACCCGGGCGGCGCCGCAGGAGCTTATCGTGCATCATTTGCGTCGATGATCACACAGTGTTTCTACCGTTCGCGACGGGGGCGTCGATGACCGCGGCGCCACGCTCGGCCGCGCAGAGCCCGTGCACGTGCGGTGCGTGGACGGCGCTGTGGGTGGCGGCGGTGCTGTGGTGGCTCGCCGCCGCCGCATCCCCGGCACTGGCGCAGCAAGCCGTGCTGCAGCCGCGCCAGGTCGGCGCGCACAGCTGGGCGGTGTTCGGCGAGGCCGGCATGGCCACCGCCGCGAACCAGGGCTTCAACTCGAACGCGGGCTTCGTGGTCACGCGCGACGGGGTCGTCGTGTTCGACACGCTGGGCACGCCGGCGCTGGGCGAGGCGCTGATCGCCGCGATCCGGCGCGTCACGGTGCAGCCGATCCGCCGCGTCGTCGTCAGCCACTACCACGCCGACCACTACTACGGCGCGCAGGCGTTCAAGGCCGTCGGCGCCGAGATCTGGGCGCACGAGGCGGCGCGCGGCGTGATCGCCAGCGACGAGGCGAAGGCGCGCCTGGCGCAGCGCCGGCAGGACCTGTTCCCGTGGGTCGACGATCGCACGCAGCCGGTTGACGCCGACCGCTGGCTGACGTTCGGCGAGCGCGGGGAGATCGCCTTCGAGCTCGGCGGCGTGCGCTTGCGCCTGCTCGACGTCAGCGGCGCGCACTCGCCTCAGGACATCATGATGCACGTCGAGGACGACGGCGTGCTGTTCGCCGGCGACCTGTACTTCACCGGGCGCATCCCGTACGTCGTCGGCGCGAACACGCGCGCGTGGCTGGCGGCGCTCGAGCGGGTGGCGTCGGTGGCGCCCCGCGTCGCGGTGCCGGGCCACGGCGAGGCGTCGCAACAGGTGCAGCGCGACCTGACGCTGACGCGCGACTACCTGCGCCACCTGCGCGAGGTGATGGGCCGCGCCGCCGAGGAAATGGCCGACTTCGACGAGGCGTTCGAGCGCGCCGACTGGTCGCGCTGGCAGGCGCTGCCCGCGTTCGGGCCGGGGCACCGGCTCAACGCGCGGTCGGTCTATCTCGAGATGGAGCGCGAGAGCCTGAACCGCTGAACGCCGCGGCGGCTCACTGCCTGAACTTGTACCACTGCTGGTTGACGAACGCGGCCACGTCGCGCTCATCCTCGGGGAACAGTTCGAGCCGCAGCTCGCTGTTGCACAGGCTGACGTAGCGCTTGAGGTCGAACACCGACTTCACCTTGCGGTCGTCGCGCAGGTAGATGAAACCCTCGTCGCGCCCGGTCTTCTCGGTGTGGCACGACGCACACTTCGCCTCGTAGTGGATCTTGCGGCCGTTGGCGAGGTCGGCGTCGGGGAAGGGGTTGGCGGCGGTGGGCAGGGCGGTGAAGCCCGCGAGCAGTCCGGCCGCCACGGTGAGCGAAACGCGCATGGTCCTCAGGTGCTTACAAGACAACGCCGCAAGCGTGCGGCGGCGTGCCGCCGATGTCAAGCCGAATCGACCCGGTCGAGCACAGCCGCCACGGGGGGGCGGCGCGGCAGCGCATGCCAGCGCCGCACATCGTCGAGCGTGACCGGCCGCGCCGCGCCGTCGGGGTGGTGGTCGAGGTCGGCGAGCCGCACGCTGGCGGCAGCGAAGTCGTCGGCCGCACTGCACGCGGTCGGCGTGACGATGCAGCGCAGCCCGGCCGTCGTCGCCGCGGTCGCGCCGTGGCCCGAGTCCTCGAACGCGATGGCCGCGTCGGCGTCGAGTCGCAGTCGCTCGAGCACCCAGCGGTAGACCGCCGCGTCGGGCTTCTTCGACGCGACGTCCCGGGCGGTACCCATCACCTCGAACCAGCCCGGTGCTTCGGCGCCGAGCGTGGCCTCGAGCAGGGCGATCACGTTGTCGCGCGTCGTCGTCGTCGCGATCGCGAGGCGCAGACCCTGATGCCGCGCCTCGCGGATCAGGCGCTCGACGCCGGGTCGCAGCCGCACCGCGCCGGCGGCGACGCGCTGCACGTAGTGGCGCGTCTTGCTCGCGTGCAGCCGCTGCAGCAGCGCGGCGAGTTCGTCGTCGGCCAGCGGCAGCGCGCGGTGCGCGCGCACGTAGTGCGCCATGCGCTCGACGCCGCCCGCGACCTGCAGCAGTGCGCCGTACAGCGCCGAGCCCCAGTGCCAGTCGAGGCCGTGCTCGGCGAACGCGGCGTTGAACGCGACGCGGTGACCGTCGTGTTCGGTGTCGGCCAGCGTGCCGTCGACGTCGAAGATCAGCGCCTCGAGCGGCATGCTCGTTCCCTTGGGCGCGCTCGCATGGGAGTCGGGAGCGACCGCGCCGCGTTCAAGCGGCCGCCGCGGACCCGGCTTCGCCGGTCCGCAGGCGGCGCCCCCTCGAGGGTGAAGCGCCGCAGGCGCTTCGGGGGTGGCTCAATCCCTCCACTTGATCGAGCAGCCGATGCAGTGGTGCTGTTCGGCCGGGCCGCGGCCCGTCTCGGCGACTGCCTTCATCGCATCGAACAGCTCGCGTGGCGTGCCCTCGGGCGCCGTGTCCTTGCGCGACGCGTCGAGCCGGCCGCGGTAGCGCAGCTGCAGTTGCGCGTCGAAGCCGAAGAAGTCGGGCGTGCACACGGCGCCGTAGGCGCGCGCGACCTGCTGCGTCTCGTCGTGCAGGTACGGGAACGGCAGCGCCAGCTCGACCATGCGCTCGTAGCTGTCCTCGGGGTAGGCCGTGGCGTCGTTGGCGTTGATGCCGATCACGTGCACGCCGATCGCCTTCAGGTCGCGCGCGTCGCGGACCAGCCTCGGCAGGATCGCCTTCACGTACGGGCAGTGGTTGCAGATGAACGCCACCACGGTGCCGCGCGGACCCGCGAGGTCGGCCAGCGTGTGCGTGTGCCCGTCGGTGCCGCGCAGCGCAAACGGCGGCGCGGCCCGGCCGAGGTCGGCGGCAGGAGCTTCGGCGGCCATGACGTCGCGCGCCTCAGCGGTAGCGGCGCACCATGTCGTCGAGCGCGACCGGCTTGATCCTCGCCGCCATCGCGGCGCAGCCGAAGGCCTCGAAGCGCGCCTTGCAGATGCCGCGCGCGGCCTTCGTCGCCGCGGCGAGCGCCTTGCGCGGGTCGAACTCGCCCGGCTGCTCGGCGAAGACCTGGCGCATCGCGCCGGTCATCGCCAGCCGGATGTCGGTGTCGATGTTGACCTTGCG
>NZ_DAOKZA010000002.1:0-53616 GCF_035325925.1 Azohydromonas sp.
GCGACGCCTTCCTGGTGCTGGCGCAGGCCCCGGGCGGGCTGTCGTGCTTCCTGCTACCGCGCTGGCGGCCCGACGGCAGCAAGAACCCGATGCAGGTGCTGCGCCTGAAGCGCAAGATGGGCAACGTCTCCAACGCGTCGAGCGAGACCGAGCTGCGCGGCGCGCTGGCCTGGATGGTCGGCCCCGAGGGGCGCGGCGTGCGCACCATCATCGAGATGGTCGCGATGACGCGCTTCGACTGCATGGTCGGCTCCGCCGCCGGCCAGCGCGCGGCCGCCGTGCAGGCGCTGCATCACTGTGCCATCCGCGCCGCGTTTGGCAAGCGGCTGGTCGAGCAGCCGCTGATGCGCAACGTGCTGGCGGACCTGGCGCTGGAGAGCGAGGCGTCGCTGACGCTGGCGATGCGCGTGGCGCGCGCGCTGGACCATCGGGACGATGCCCACGAGGACGCGCTGGTGCGGTTGCTGACGGCGGTGGGCAAGTACTGGATCTGCAAGCGCACGCCGCATCACGCCTACGAGGCGATGGAGTGCATCGGCGGAAGCGGCGTGATGGAGGACAGCCCCTTCCCGCGCCTGTTCCGCGAGTCGCCGGTCAACGCGATCTGGGAGGGCAGCGGCAACGTGCAGTGCCTGGACGTGCTGCGCGCGATGGCCAAAACGCCCGACGTGGTGCAGGCCTTCTTCGCCGAGGTCGGCCGCGCGCGCGGCGGCAGCGCGGTGCTGGACCGGCATGTCGCGGCGCTGCAGGCCGAGCTGGACGACCTGCAGGACGTCGAATACCGCGCGCGCGATCTCGTCGACCGCATGGCGCTGGCGATGCAGGCGGCGCTGCTGGTGCAGCATGCGCCGGCGGCGGTGGCCGACGCGTTCTGCGCGTCGCGGCTGGCGTCCACCGGCCACCACCAGGTCGGCGCGCTGCCGCGCGGCGTGGACTGCGGCGCGATCATCGGGCGCGCGACGCCACAGGCGTGAACGCGCGCCGACCGGGCTGCGCCGGGCCGCGACAATCACCCCTGCCCGCGCCGCCACCATGCCCGACACGCCCCCGCTGCCCGCCCCTGCCGAGGTGCCGCGACCCGTCGCCGCGGGGCGCCTGAGCATCGTCGTGCCGGCACTCGACGAGGCCGCGACCATCGCCGACACGCTGGCCGCGCTGGCGCCGCTGCGCGCCGCCGGGCACGAACTGATCGTCGTCGACGGCGGCAGCCGCGACGCCACCGTCGAGCGCAGCCGCCCGCTCGCCGACCGCGTGATCGAGGCGCCGCGCGGGCGCGCGCGGCAGATGAACGCCGGCGCCGCGCTGGCGCACCATGCCCGGCTGCTGTTCCTGCACGCCGACACGCGACTGCCCGCGGGCGCCGCCGACGCCGTGCTCGCCGCGCTCGACGCCGGCGCGTCCTGGGGCCGGTTCGACGTGCACATCGACGGGCGTTCGCCGTGGCTTCGTGTCGTCGCCGCGCTGATGAACCTGCGCTCGCGCCTGACCGGCATCGCCACCGGCGACCAGGCGATGTTCGTGCGCCGCGACGCCTTCGAAGCGATCGGCGGCTTCCCCGACCAGCCGCTGATGGAGGACGTGGAGTTGTCGCGCCGGCTCAAGCGGCACACCAGACGCCCCGCCTGCCTGCGTGCCAGGGTGCGCACCTCGGGCCGGCGCTGGGACCACCACGGCGTGTTTCGCACCGTGTGGCTGATGTGGACGCTGCGCTGGCGCTACTGGCGCGGCACGCCGGCCGACGTGCTGGCGCGCGCGTACCGGTGAACGACGCGCCCGTCGCTTCGCGGGCACCCGCGGCGGCGGCCGCGCCGCGCGCACGCTGCCGCGTCGTGGTGATGGCCAAGGCGCCGCTGCCGGGGCTGGCGAAGACGCGGTTGATCCCCGCGCTGGGCGCCGACGGCGCGGCGCGGCTGGCACGCCGGATGCTCGACCACGCGCTGCACCAGGCGCTGGCCGCCGGCGTCGGCGCGGTCGAGCTGTGCGCCACGCCCGACGCTGCGCACGCGGCGTTCGACGCCTGGCGCACGCTGCCGCTGCGCTGGTCCGACCAGGGCGGCGGCGACCTCGGCCAGCGCATGCACCACGCGATCGAGCGCGCGCTGGGCGAGGCGCGCACGGCGCTGCTGATCGGCACCGACGCGCCGGCCCTCGACGCGGCCGTGCTGCGCGCCGCCGCGGGCGCGCTCGACGACCACGACGCGGTGTTCGTGCCGGCGCTGGACGGCGGCTACGCGCTGATCGGCGTGCGCCGCGCCGCGGCAACGCTGCTGCTCGGCGGCGTCGCGTGGAGCACGTCGCGGGTGATGGCCGTCACGCGCGAACGGCTGCACGCGCACGGCTGGCGGTACGCCGAGCTCGGCCCGGTCGCCGACATCGACGAGCCCGCCGACCTGCGGCACCTGCCGCCGCACTGGCGGACATGACGCGACTGCTGCTCGTCGGCGCGGGCCATGCACACGCCCAGGTGCTTCGCGACTGGGCCGCGGCGCCGCGCCCCGGCGTGCAGCTCGCGCTGGTCGGCCCGCATGCGCTGGCACCGTACTCGGGCATGGTGCCCGGCTGGCTCGCCGGCGCCTACCGCTTCGAGCAGATCGTCATCGACTTCGCCGCACTGGCGCGCGCCGCCGGTGCGGCCTTCGTCGCCGGCGAGGCCGTCGCGCTCGATGCGGCGCGACGCACGCTGACGCTGGCCGACGGCCGGGCGCTCGGCTACGACGTGCTGTCGCTGAACATCGGCTCGACGCTGCACGTGCCGGCGCTCGACGGCTGCACCGTGCTGCCGATGCGCCCGCTCGACCGGCTGCGGCAACGCTACGGGGCGGTGCTCGATGCGCTGGCTCGCGAACCGGCGCGCGGGCTGGCCGTGACCGCCGTCGGCGGCGGCGCCGCCGGCTGCGAGACGCTGCTCGCGGTGCTCGCGCGGCTGCGCGCGGCGGCGCCGCGACTGCACCTGGACGCGCGGCTCGTGGCGCGCGGCGACGCACTGCTGCCGGGGCTGGCGCGCGGCGCCGCGCGGCGCATGCAAGCGGCGCTGACCCGCGCCGGCGTCGAGGTGCACGCCGGGCGCGACTTCGACGCCACGCAAGACGCCCCGCCGGGCAGCCTCGTGCTGTGGGCCACCGGCGCGCAGGCGCACGGCTGGCCGGCACGCTCGGGGCTGGCCTGCGACGACGCCGGCTTCGTGCGCATCGATGCGTTGCTGCGCTCGCCGTCGCACCCCGAGGTGCACGCCGCGGGCGACTGCGCGGCGTGGGCCGAGCCGCTGCCGAAGGCCGGCGTGTTCGCGGTGCGCATGGGGCCGGTGCTGTCGCGCAACCTGCGCGCCGCGCTGGGCGACGGCGACGCGCTCGCATACCGCCCGCAGCGCCGCCACCTCGCGCTGCTGGCCACCGCCGACGGCCGCGCGATCGCGTCGTGGGGCCGCGCGTCGGCCGAGGGCGCCTGGGTCTGGCGCTGCAAGGACCGGATCGACCGCGGCTTCGTCGCCCGTCACGCGCCGCGCTGAGCCCGCACGTACCATCGCGCTCCCGCCATGACCACGCCCGCCCACGCCGCCGACTCGCGCTACGCCTGGATGCGCCTGGCCGTGACGCTGGCGCTGATGACCATCGGCAGCAGCGCGATGTACGTCGTCTCGGTCGTGCTGCCGGCGGTGCAGGCCGAGTTCGGCGTCGCGCGCGCCGACGCGTCGCTGCCGTACACCGCGCTGATGATCGGCTTCGGCGTCGGCGGCGTGCTGATGGGGCGGCTCGCCGACCGCCACGGCGTGATGGTGCCGCTGCTGATCGGAGCCGCCGGCGTGGGCGGTGGCTACGCCGGCGCCGGGCTGGCCGGCAGCATCGAGGCGTTCGCGCTGATGCACGGGCTGCTGCTGGGGCTGGTCGGCTGCTCGGCCACGTTCGCGCCGCTGGTGGCCGACACCTCGCTGTGGTTCGTGCGCCGGCGCGGCATCGCGGTGGCGATCTGCGCCAGCGGCAACTACCTGGCCGGCACGATCTGGCCGCCGATCGTGCAGCACTTCATCGACAGCGTCGGCTGGCGGCCGACGTACATCGGCCTGGGGCTGTTCAGCGCGGCGACGCTGCCGCTGCTGGCGCTGGCGATGCGCGCGCGGCCGCCGGCGGCGGTGGCGCCACCGCCGCGCGCCGGCGGCCCGCTGCCGTCGGCGCGCCCGTTCGGCGTGTCGCCGGGCCAGGCCCAGGCGCTGCTGTGCGTCGCCGGCGTGGCCTGCTGCGTCGCCATGTCGATGCCGCAGGTGCACATCGTCGCCTACTGCACCGACCTCGGCTACGGCGCGGCGCGCGGCGCGCAAATGCTGTCGCTGATGCTCGCGTTCGGCATCGCCAGCCGGCTGATCTCGGGCGCGATCTGCGACCGCATCGGCGGGCTGCGCACGCTGCTGCTCGGCTCGGCGCTGCAGGGGCTGGCGCTGCTGCTGTTCCTGCCGTTCGACTCGCTCGCCTCGCTGTTCGTGATCTCCGCGCTGTTCGGGCTGTTCCAGGGCGGCATCGTGCCGGCGTACGCGATCATCGTGCGCGAGCACTTCCCGCCGCGCGAGGCCGGCGCGCGCGTCGGCGCGGTGCTCACCGCGACGCTGCTCGGGATGGCGCTGGGCGGCTGGATGTCGGGCAAGGTGTTCGACCTGACCGGCAGCTACGACGCGGCCTTCGTCAACGGCGTGCTGTGGAACGCGCTGAACCTGGCGATCGTGCTGTGGTTGCTGGTGCGCCTGCGTCCGCTGGGCCCGCGCGCGGTCGGGGTGGCCGCGGCACGCTGACGCCGGCGCTTCGAAGGCGCCGCACGGCCCGCCGTGCCGTGCCGGGCTCGCCCCGGTTGATCTTCGTCAGGTCGGCGCCGGCCGCGCGGCCGCAGCATGGCGACCGGCCCCGGGCCACGCGAGAAGCAGCCGATGAAGTCCCTGAGCGGCGTCGACGCCGCGTTCCTGCACCTCGAGACGCCCGACACGCCGATGCACGTCGCGTCGTTGAGCCTGCTCGAGCGCCGGGCCGGCGACCGGCGCGACTTCGTCGCCGTCGTGCGGCGCTCGCTGGCTCGGCGACTGCACCTGGCGCCGGTGTTCACGCGCCGGCTCGCGCCGATGCCGCTGCAGTTCGCCAACCCGGTGTGGGTGCACGACGACGCGGTCGACCTGGACCACCACGTGCAGCACGTGACGCTGCCGCCGCCGGGCACGCCGCAGCAGCTCGCCGACTGCGTCGCCAGGCTGCACGGCGAGTTGCTCGACCGCCGACGCCCGCTGTGGCGGCTGCACCTGATCGACGGTCTCGCCGACGGGCAGGTCGGGTACTACTTCAAGGCGCACCACGCGGCACTCGACGGGCTCGCGGGCATCCAGCTGGCGCGCACGCTGTTCGATGTCACGCCTCGTCCGCCGCCGGTCGCGTGCGGCAGCGCCGCGGCGGCCGAACACCCCGGCACGTTCGAGCTCGCCGCCGCGGCGCTGCGCCACGACGCCGGCCAGTACGTCAAGCTGCTGCGCCACCTGCCCGACGTCGTGCGCACGCTCGGCGCGATGTTCGGCGGCCCGGCCCCGTCGGGGCGCACGCGCGCCGGCGAGAACTTCTTCTTCGGCCCGCGCACGCCGCTGAACGTGCCGATCACCGCCGAGCGCGGCTTCGCCGCGCTGTCGCTGCCGCTCGACGCGCTCAAGGCGATCGCCGTCGCGAACGACGCCAAGGTCAACGACGTCGTGCTCGCGGTGTGCAGCGGCGCGCTGCGGGGCTGGCTCGCGCACCACGGCGGCGTGCCGCGCAAGCCGCTGAGCGCGGCGATGCCGATCTCGCTGCGCGAGGCCGGCGACACCGAGTACACAACGCAGGCAACGATGCCGCTGGTCAACCTGCACACGCACCTGGCCGACCCGCTGCGCCGCCTGCGCGCGATCCGCGACTCGGCCGGCGCGATCAAGGCCGCGGTGCGCCATGCCAGGGGTATCGTGCCGATGGACTTCCCGTCGATCGGCGTGCCGTGGGTGCTGCACGGCCTGGCCGAGCTGTACGGACGCTCGCGAGCGAGTGCGCTGCTGCCCACGCTGGCCAACGTCGTGATCTCGAACATCCCCGGCCCCCAGGTGCCGCTGTACGTGTGCGGCGCACGCATGCGCAGCTACTGGCCGCTGTCGATCGTCGAGCACGGTCTGGGGCTGAACATCACCGTGATGAGCTACGCCGGCGCGATGGGTTTCGGCTTCACGACCGCGCGCGCCGCGGTGCCCGACGCGCAGCAGCTCAGCGTCGCGCTCGCCGCCGCGTTCGACGAACTGGCGGCCAAGTCGCAGCGCAGCGCCGGGCGGCAGCGCGCCGGTGGCATCGGTTGACCGTGCGGGTCCGCCGACCGGACCGCGCCGCTCGCGCTTCGGCACGCGCGGCCGCGCCGCGCTTCGGCACGCGCGGCCGCGCCGCGCTTCGGCACGCGCGGGCCGCGTCGCACGTCGGCACAATGCACGCGATGCGCGAACCTGGCGTTCACCTCGAGTACAGCTTCGAATCGCGCGGCCAGCGCGGTGCCGAGATCGACAACCCGCTGTTCGACCTGCTCGCGGCGGTGCAGGAGCACGGCTCGATCCGCCACGCGGCGAGCGCCACCGGCGCGTCGTACCGCCACGTGTGGGGCGCGCTCAAGCACTGGGAACAGGTGCTCGGCCAGCCGCTGGTGCTGTGGGCCAAGGGCCAGCGCGCGCGGCTGACGCCGTTCGCGCTGCGGCTGCTGTGGGCCGAGCGCCAGGCGCGCGTGCGCATGACGCCGCACATCGAGGCGCTGCGCGCCGAGCTCGAGCACGTTCGCGCGCTGGCGATGGACGAGCGCCGCCAGGTGCTCGAGGTGTTCGCCAGCCACGACCTGGCGCTGCCGCGCCTGCGCGACCTGGCCGCGGCGCAGGGCCTGCACCTCGGGCTGCGCTTCGCCGGCAGCGTCGACGCGCTGCGCGCGCTGGCGGCCGGGCGATGCACGGTGGCCGGTTTCCACGTGCCGGCGCTGCCGGCCGGGTCGGCGGTGTTCGCCGCCGCGCTCAAGCCGCTGCTCAAGCCGGGCCGGCACAAGCTGATCGGCTGCCTGCGGCGCACGCAGGGGCTGATGCTGCGCGCCGGGCTGGCGCCGCGGCCGGCGTCGCTGGCCGAGGTCGCCGCGCGGCGCTGGCGCTTCCTGAACCGCCAGCCGGGATCGGGCACGCGGCTGCTGATGGACCACCTGCTGGCCGAAGCCGGGATCGACGCGTCGGCGATCGCCGGCTACGCCGAGCGCCACGAGGACACGCATGTGGCGGTGGCCGCCGCGGTCGCGCACGGCGAGGCCGACGTCGGCCCCGGCGTCGAGGCCGCGGCGCGCGACGCCGGCGTCGACTTCGTGCCGCTGGCCGAAGAGGACTACTACCTGGTGTGCCTGGCCGACAGCCTCGACACGCCGGCGGTGCAGGCGCTGCGCGCGCTGCTCGCCGCGCCGGCGTGGGCGCAGGCGCTGGCCACGCTGAGCGGCTACGCGCCGTCGCCACGCGCCGGGCAGGTGCTGTCGCTGACGCGCGCGCTGCCGTGGTGGCACTTCCGCACGACGAGAACCGCGAGACTGACGGCGGCGACCGCGCGGCCGTGACCCCCGCCCGTCGCGAACTCCGACGCCGCAGCCGCTTGCCCCCGACGGCATGGCGGGTGGCGCGACCGCCGAGAGTTCCGGCCCGACCCACCGGCACAACGAAGTCATGAAGACCAGCGCACGCAACCAGCTCACAGGCACCGTCAAGGCGATCCGCGACGGTGCGGTCAACGCCGAGGTCGCGCCGTGCCTGCCCAGCGCAGCGCGCGTCGTCGCGATCGACACGCCGGCCAGCGCCGACGTGCCGGGCCTGCGCGCCGGCGCCGCTGCCGCCGCGCTTTCCAGGGCCTCGAGCGTGTGTCCGGCCACGGCCGCACGAGCCGTGGCCACGTGCGCCGTGGCCGCCCGGGCCGCGCACCGGTCGCGCGGGTGCGCGGCCGTCGCCGGCACCCAGACGCGACGGCGGTTCAGGGTGCGCTGAACCCGTAGCCCCGCAGGATCGCCTGCCCCTTCGTCCCGAGCACGAAGTCGACGAAGGCGCGCGCCGAAGCGGTCGACGGGCGCACGTTGGCGATGCCGTAGGTCGCCGACACGTTGATCGCGTCGGGCACCGGCAGCACCTGCAGCGTGGCCACCTCCCGACGCGCCTGGGTCGCGTTGGTGCAGTACGTGACAAACACGTCGGCCTGCCCCTCGGCGACCAGCATGCCGTAGACGTTGCGCCCCGCAGGCGGAGGCGGCGAGTTCGGCCCGCCGGTGAGCTGCAGCGCCTTCGCCTTCAGCGCCGCGGCCGACCCTGCCGCAGCGGCGCCGGTCGACTCGATGCGTTCGAACATCTGGAACGCGTAGTCGCCCGACGGATCGGCGCGCGGCGTCGACGTGCCCACGCGCACGTCGGCGTCGAGCAGCCGTTGCGCCAGCGACTTGCCCTGCAGCGAGAAGCCGGGCCGCGCGAGCAGGCACAGCGCGTTGCGCGTGAACGCCACGACGGCATCGGCCTTGCCGGCGGCGCGCAGCGCCTCGGGGTGCGTCATGTTCGCCGACGCGAACACCTGCGCCGGCTCGCCGGCCTCGATGCGGTCCTTGAGCAGCCCGGAGGCGCCAAAGGTCAGCCGCACCGGCGCCCCACCCTGCCGCTCGAAGGCGCGTGCCAGGTCGGTCATCGCCGCGCGCAGGCTGCCGGCGGCGTAGACCGACAACGGCGCCGGCGCGGGCGCCGTGCCCGCACAGCCCGCGACCAACGACATCGTCAACGCCGATGCCAGCGTGCGCAGCCTGTTCACTGGTTCGCGTTCGGGAAGAACAGTTGCTCGCCGCCGATCTTGTAGCCGGCGATCGCCGTCTGCCCGGCCGGCGAGACGATCCAGTCGGCGAAGGCCTGCGCGAGGTCCTTCTTCACGTGGGCGTGTCTGGCCGGGTTGACGACGATCACGCCGTACTGGTTGAACAGCCGCTTGTCGCCCTCGACGAGCACCGCGAGGTCGGCGCGGTTGCGAAAGCTCAGCCAGGTGCCGCGGTCGGCCAGCACGTAGGCATTGCTCGACGCGGCGATGTTCAGCGCCGGACCCATGCCGCAGCCGCACTCCTTGTAGCCCGCGGGCCTGGCGGCGGCGATGTCGATGCCGGCGGTCTTCCAGTAGCGCAGTTCGGCGGCGTGCGTGCCGCTCTTGTCGCCGCGCGAGACGAACGCGGCGCCCGACGTCGCGAGCTTGCCCAGCGCTGCGGTGATGTCCTTGCCGTGCGTGCGGGCGGGGTCGGAATTCGGTCCGATCAGCACGAAGTCGTTGTACATCACCGGGCGGCGCTGCAGCCCGAAGCCGTCGGCGACGAACTTCTCCTCGGCCACCTGGTCGTGCACGAAGACCACGTCGGCGTCGCCGCGGCGCGCCATGTCCAGCGCCTGCCCGGTGCCCAGCGCGACGACGCGCACGTCGATGCCGCTGGCCTGCTTGAACTGCGGCAGCAGGTGGCCGAACAGGCCCGACTGCTCGGTCGACGTGGTCGACGCGACGACGATGAATTTGTCCTGCGCGTGCGCTGGGGCCAGGCCCAGCGTCGCGACGGCGGCCAGCGCAGCCAGTGCGCCGGCGACGCGGCGGCGGGCGGTGGAGTGGAAGGTCATGGCAGTTCTCCTTGGAGGAATTGCGCCGCCTCGTGGGGCAGCGGGTCGTGGAAGAAGCTTGCGGTGGGGCGATCGACGACCAGGCGCCCCTGCTCGAGATAGATCACGCGGCTGGCCAGGCGCTTGACCTGGCCCAGGTTGTGGCTGCTCATCACCACCGTCACGCCCTCAGCGGCGAACTCGGTGATCAGCGCCTCGATGTCGTGCTTGGCGTGCGGGTCGAGGCTGGCGGTGGGTTCGTCGAGGAACAGCAGCTGCGGCTGCACCGCCCAGGCGCGCGCCAGCGCCACGCGCTGCTGCTGCCCGCCCGAGAGCACACGTGCCGGACGTTGCGCCTCGCCCTGCAGCCCGACGCGCGCCAGCGCCGCCAGCGCGCGCTCGCGGCGCCCGGCGCGCGGCACCCCGGCCAGCCACAGCGCCAGCTCGACGTTGTGGCGCACCGACAGGCGCAGCAGGAACGGGCGCTGGAACAGCATCGCCTGGCGCGGCTCGCGGCCCTGCGGCAGGCGGCGCACGCCGCCGCCCAGGTGCTCGGCGAGCTGCCCGTGCAGCAGGCGCAGCAGCGTGGTCTTGCCGCAGCCGTTGCTGCCGACCAGCGCGATGCGTTCGCCGGCGTGCACCGCCAGCGAGACCTCGTGCAGCACCGTGCGCGCGCCGAAGCGCACGCTGGCGCGATCGAGCGCGATCAGCGCGTCGCCGGCACGCGAGGCCGCCGACGGCGCCTGTGGCGGCGCGGCGACGGCCGCAGGCACGCTCACCGCGCCGCCTCCTGCCCCAGCTGCAGGCGGCGCACGCCGGCGATGCCCAGGTTGATCAGCGCGACCACGCCGAGCAGCACGATGCCCAGCGCCAGCGCCAGCGGCAGATCGCCCTTGCTGGTCTCGAGCGCGATGGTGGTGGTCATCACGCGGGTGACGCCGGCGATGTTGCCGCCGACGATCATCACCGCGCCGACCTCGCTGATCGCGCGGCCGAACGCGGTGAGCACGATGGTCAGCAGCGCGGCGCGTTCGTGCACCAGCAGCAGCGCGGCGGCGAGCATCGGCGCGGCGCCCATCGAGCGCAGCTGCTCGCCGTTGCCGTGCATCGCGTCGGCCACCAGCTGGCGCGTCAGCGCGGTGACCAGCGGCAGCACGAGCACGGTCTGCGCGACGACCATCGCCGCGGGCGTGAACAGCAGCCCGAGCTCGCCCAGCGGGCCCGAGCGAGACAGCAGCAGGTACACCGTGAGCCCGACGACCACCGGCGGCAGCGCCAGCAGCGTGTTCAGCGCCAGCACCAGCGCGCGGTGGCCGGGAAAGCGCGCCACCGCGAGCCAGGCGCCCGCGGCCAGCCCGATCAGCGCGCCGACCAGGCAGGCGCTGCCGCTGACCTGCAGCGACAGGACGACGACCTGCCACAGCGCGGCGTCGGCGCCGGCGATCAGCGCCGCCGCGGTGCTCAGGCTGTCGGCAAAGGCGCTCATCGTCCCCGGATGCGGCTGCGGCCAAAGCGGCGCATTCTGGTCGAGCGCCGCCGACGCGGCGATATGTCGTCGCTTGCATAGCCCCGGGCGCGGCGCGCGCCGCGGGCCGCCTCAGAGCGCGCAGGAGCGAAAGCCGCAGAAGCCCTGATCGCGCGTCGGCGCGGCGAAGCGCCGCGCCTTGGGATGGCGCAGCGCCGGCGCCGTGAGCCACGACGCGCCGCGCAGCACGCGCCCCCCCGCGGCAGCCACCGCCGGCACGGCCGCGCCGCCGGGGTACGGGCGCGCGCGGTCGGCGACCCACTCCCACACGTCGCCCCAGGCGAAGCCGCGGCCGGTGGCCGTCGCCGCGGCGCGCTCCCACTCGGCTTCGGTGGGCAGCCTGCGCCCGGCCCAGCGGCACCAGGCCTCGGCCTCGAAGGCGCTGACGTGGCGCGCCGGCTGCGTGGCGGCGGCGCGCACCAGCCGATCCTGTTCGCGCAGCGCGACGCCGTGGCGCAGCTGCTCGACGTAGCGCGGGCAGCGCGGCCCCGCGTGCCGCACCTGCGCCTGCAGCCAGGCCCAGCCCTCGTCGCTCCACCAGCGCCGCTGGTCGTAGCCACCGTCCTCGACGAACTCGGCGTACTGCGCCCAGCTCACCGGCTGCGCGTCGATCTCGCCCTCGGGCAGCGCCACTTCGTGCGCCCACTGCTCGAGCGCCGGCACGAAGCCGCCCGGCGCGCTGCCCAGCGTCCAGCGGCGCGCCGGCAGCACGACGCGCTCGCGCGGCGAGCGCGTCGGCAGCGGCGCACGCAGCCCCTCGGTGCCGGCCGCCGGCAGCCCCAGCGCCTGCGCCAGTTCGGCCTGGGCCTCGTGCAGCCGCAGTTCGTGCTGCAGTGCGGCGCGGAACACGAACAGCGCGTCGTCGCCGTCGTCGCGCAGCTGCGCGAGCAGATCGAGCGTGGTCTCGAAGGTCGCCATCAACCACTGGCGCAGCGCGTCGCCTTCGGGCAGGTCGAGCGACCAGCGCTCGGCACGCGTGCTGGCCTGCGGGTGCCACCAGCGGTCGGCGTCGGGCTCGATCGACGCCAGCCGGGGGCCCTGCGGGTCGGCGGCGGCGCCGCGCGCGCGCTGCACGTGGCGCGCGATCCACCAGTCCTGGAACCAGCCCGCGTGGCCGGCCAGCCACTGCGGCGGGCTGAAGCGCTCGGCGTCCTCGCAGCCGGCGGCGCGCGCGCCGTGCGACTCGAACGCAGCGAGCCACTGCAGCGTGCGGTTGCGCGCGCGCATCAGCGCCAGCGACAGCAGTTCGCGCCCGCCGTGGCGCAGCACGTCGGGGTCGTCGGCTTCGGGCACCGCGGTCATCGCTGCACGGCATTATGGGCAGCCGGCCCTTGTCGCCGCAGGGACAGGGCACGATCGAACGAGCGTGCTAAAAACGCCGACCCGAGCTTGTCGTACGGAGACCGCATGAACCTGAACTTCACCGCGGAGGAGCTCGCCTTCCGCCAGGAAATCCGGCAGTGGGTGGCCGAGAACCTGCCGCCCGACATCAGCCACAAGGTGCACCACGCGCTGCGCCTGAGCCGCGACGACCTGCAGCGCTGGGCCAGGATCCTGGGCAAGAAGGGCTGGCTCGGCTGGGGCTGGCCGAAGCAGTTCGGCGGGCCCGGCTGGAACGCGGTGCAGAAGCACCTGTTCGAGGAAGAGTGCGCGCTGGCCGGCGCGCCGCGCGTGGTGCCCTTCGGACCGGTCATGGTCGCCCCCGTCATCATGGCCTTCGGCACGCCCGAGCAGCACAAGCGCTTCCTGCCCGGCATCGCCAGCGGCGAGGTGTGGTGGAGCCAGGGCTACAGCGAGCCGGGCTCGGGGTCGGACCTGGCGAGCCTGAAGACGCGCGCCGAACGCGTCGGCGACAAGTACATCGTCAACGGCCAGAAGACCTGGACCACGCTCGGCCAGTACGGCGAGTGGATCTTCTGCCTGGTGCGCACCTCCACCGAAGGCAAGCCGCAGACCGGCATCAGCTTCCTGCTCATCGACATGAAGAGCCCGGGCATCACCGTCAAGCCGATCGTGCTGCTCGACGGCGAGCCCGAGGTCAACGAGGTGTTCTTCGACAACGTCGAGGTGCCGGCCGAGAACCTGATCGGCGAGGAGAACAAGGGCTGGACCTACGCCAAGCACCTGCTGGCACACGAGCGCACCAACATCGCCGACGTCAACCGCGCCAAGCGCGAGCTCGAGCGGCTGAAGCGCATCGCGAAGGCCGAGGGGCTCTGGGAGGACCTGCGCTTTCGCGACCAGATCGCGCTGCTCGAGGTCGACGTCGTCGCGCTCGAGATGCTGGTGCTGCGCGTGCTCTCGGCCGAGAAGAGCGGCAAGCAGAGCCTGGACATCGCGGGGTTGCTGAAGATCCGCGGCAGCGAGATCCAGCAGCGCTACACCGAGCTGATGATGCTCGCCGGCGGGCCGCTGTCGGTGCCGTTCATCCACGAGGCGATGGAGGCGGGCTGGCAGGGCGACCAGGCGCTCGGCGGCCTGTGGCCGGGCGGCGCCGCGCACTGCGCGCCGCTCGCGGCCACGTACTTCAACTACCGCAAGACGACGATCTACGGCGGCTCCAACGAGGTCCAGCGCAACATCGTCGCGCAGACCGTGCTCGGCAGCTGAGACGCGCCCCACGAAGCGCCTTCGGCTGCCGGAAGACAACGCTCTCTTGCGATGCCGCCCGGGGCGGCATGGAGACACTGACATGGACTTCGACTTCACCGACGACCAGAACGCGCTGCGCGACGCCGTGCAGCGCTGGGTGGACAAGGACTTCGGCTTCGAGCGCCGGCACGCGATCGCGAAGGCCGGCGGGCGCACGCGCGACGTCTGGGGCGAACTGGCCGCGCTCGGGCTGACCGGGCTGGCCGTGCCGCCCGAGCACGGCGGCATGGGCTTCGGCGCCGTCGAGGCGATGGTGGTCATGGAAGAACTCGGCCGCGGGCTGGTCAACGCGCCGTACGCGCAGGGGGCGCTGGTGGCGCCGTCGCTGCTGGCGCACGCCGACGACGCGACCATGGCCGCATGGCTGCCGAGGGTCGCCGACGGCTCGGCGCTGGTGGTGCTGGCGCACCAGGAGCGCGGCGCGCGCTACCGCATCGACCAGGTCGCCACGCGTGCCGTCGACGCCGGCGGCCACTGGACGCTGTCGGGCACGAAGAACGTGGTGCCCGCCGGCGACGAGGCCGACGCCTTCGTCGTGCCAGCGCACAGCGGCAGCGGCATCCACCTGTTCCTCGTCGCCCGCGACGCGCCCGGGCTGACGCGGCGCGGCTACCCGACACAGGACGGCGCGCGCGCTGCCGAGCTGACGCTGGCCGACACGCCGGCCACGCTGGTCGCGCGCGACGGCTTCGCGATGCTCGAGCGCGCGGTCGACGTCGGCATCGCCGCCGCCTGCGCCGAAGGCGTCGGGCTGATGGACCGGCTGGTGGCGATCACCGTCGAGTACATGAACACCCGCAGGCAGTTCGGCGTGCCGATCGCCAGCTTCCAGGCGCTGCGCCACCGCGTCGCCGACGTGAAGATGCAGCTCGAGCTGGCGCGCTCGATGAGCTACTTCGCCACGCTGCGGCTCGGCGACGAACCGGCGGCGCGCCGACGCGCGCTGTCGCAGGCCAAGGTGCAGCTCGGCCAGAGCATGCGCTTCGTCGGCCAGCAGTGCATCCAGCTGCACGGCGGCATCGGCGTGACCGACGAGTACGTCGCCAGCCACTACTTCAAGCGGCTGACCGTGCTCGAGATGAGCTTCGGCGACACGCTGCACCACCTCGGCGAGGTCAGCGCACGCATGGGCGACACCGCCGGCGTGTTCGCCTGACGTCCGGGCGGCTGCCGACCCTCAGCGCGGCGGGCCGCGTTCGGCGCCCTGTGCGTCGCCCGCGCTCACGCGGTCGAAGCCGAGATGGTGCATGCACTCGCGCAGGATGATCAGCGCGGCGGCGATGTCGAGGCCTCGAGGCAGCTCGGCTGCGGCGATCGGCGTGCCGAGCGTGCGCGAGGCGAGCCGCTGGAACAGCCGCTCGACGGCGTCGCGGTCGAGGCCGACGCCCGGCGCGCCGAGTCCCGGCAGCGCCAGCAACGACGCGTGCGCCGTCACGAGCCGGCTCGCGTCGGCGCCCAGCCGGCGCCACCCGGTCAACGCGTCCTCGACGAGATCGATCGCCCGTTCGAGCTCGGCCGGCGTCGGCGGGTCGTGGCGCAGCACGTCGTCGGCCAGGCCGCGCGGCCCGACCGCCAGCGTGACCGTTCGACCGTCGCCGAACTCCAGCCGTGTCGACCGCGGCTGCAGCCGCAGGTGGACCGCCGGCGCGGTCATGGCCGGGGCCACGCCGGGTGGGCGGCCACGCGCCGCACGACCCGCGCCTCGATGCCAGGGCCGAAGCCGCGCGGGTCGGGCCGGCGCACGCTGGCGGCCCCGGCCACCGGATCGAGTTCGGCGAGCGTGTCGCCGCACATGGGCCGGCTCGCGGTGCCGGCGGCAACGACCGGGCGCACCCGGGGCGCGGACCCGCCGAAGTCGGGCAGATCGGTGCCGCGGTGGTCGCGGAACCCGGCCAGGCTGCGCGTCAGGCGGCCCGGCGCCGTCGAAACCGCCCCGGCCTGTCCGGGCGCGGGCGCGAACGTTGGCGCGCCTTGCGACCCGAACCGTCCGGGCAGGCGTGCCATCACTGCACCCCGCGTGCAGCCAGCGCCCCGTCCGCGGCGGCGCGACCGCCGCCGGTGAACAGCAGCGACACCGACGCCGCGAACAGCGCGAGGGCGTATTCGTAGCCGCCCTTGTCGACGAAGAAGCCCTGGCCGACGTGAACGCCGAAGATCGCGACCAGCATCGCGAACGCCAGCCCTGCGGCGGCCGGTCGCACCAGCAGGCCGAGCACCAGCGCGAGGCCGCCGAAGAACTCGACCGCGCCGGCCAGCAGCGCCATCAGGTAGCCCGGGTTCAGCCCGATCGAGCCGAAGAACTGGCCGGTGCCTTCGAGGCCGTAGCCGCCGAACCAGCCGAACAGCTTCTGCGCGCCGTGCGCGGCGAAGATGATGCCCATTGGCACGCGCAGTGCGAGGGCGCCCCAGCCGGCGTCGGTGGCCAGCATGCGATTGACGAAGGATTGGCTCATCGAAGTCTCCGAAGGTTGCGGTCGTTGAGTGGCGTCAGAGGGGTTCATGCCTTGCGGATCCACACCGGCGCGATGCCGGTGCCCAGACCGGCGCCATAGCCGAGGTAGATGTTCAGACCGGCCACCGGCTCGAGGTAGCGCGCGTTCTTCAGCGGTCCGGCGTCGACCACGCCGAAGCCGATGCTCTCGGCGATGACACGCGCGGTGTGCTTCGCGCGCTCGCTGTCGCCGGCGACGAACACGTCGACCCTGCGGCCATCGCCGAAGTCGGCGCCTTCGGCGAGCACCTGGGCGAACACGGTGTTGAACGCCTTGACGACCTCGGCGCCGGGCACCGCCTTGGCGATCTCCTCGGCCGCCGACGTGTCGTGCCCGATCGTCAGGCCCATGTAGTCGACCGTCAGCGGATTGGTGATGTCGACGACGACCGTGCCCGTCACGTCGCCGACGCTGCGCAGCGCGTCGACCGCATCGCCGTAACCGGTGGCGAGCACGACGGCGTCGGCGCCGTCGGCGGCACCGGCGACGGGCACGGCCCGCGCGCCGGCGTGCGCCGCGGCAACCTGCGCGGCCTTGGCGGCGTCGCGCGCCGTGACGCTGACCTGATGGCCGGCGCGGGTGAGTTGCTTGACGAAGGCTGCGCCCATGTTGCCGGCGCCGATGACGGTGATCTTCATGAAGGGGGTCTCCTGGGGTTGAATGCAGCACGGTGGCTGCGATGGCTGAACTCTAGGTGTCCTGACTTGTGAGATAAATATGCATTTCTGATACTTTTTATCCCACGAATTGGGACAATCGACCGTCATGGACCGATTCACCGAAATGCAGGCCTTTGCCGCCGTCGTCGATGCGGGCAGCTTCGTGCGTGCCGCCGATGCACTGCAGGTGTCGAAGACCGCCGTCTCGCGGCTCGTCGGTGACCTCGAGGCGCGGCTCGGCGTGCGCTTGCTGCACCGCACGACGCGCAGGCTGTCGCTGACCGTGGAAGGCGAGGTGTTCCACGCGCGATGCAAGGAGCTGCTGGCCGACGTCGAGGAGGCCGAGGCCGAGGTGACGGCGCGCGCCGACGAGGCCGTCGGGCTGCTGCGGCTGAACGTGCCGGTCAGCTTCGGACTGCTGCACCTGGCACCGCTGTGGCCGGCATTCCTGCAGCAGCACCCCAAGGTGACGCTGGACGTGACGCTGGCGGACCGCATCGTCGACCTGGTCGAAGAGGGCTACGACCTGGCAGTGCGCATCGCGCGCCTGCCCGCGTCGTCGCTGGTCAGCCGCAAACTCGGTTCGACCCGGCTGGTGCTGTGCGCGTCGCCCGAGTACCTGCGGCGCCACGGCACGCCTTCGCACCCCGACCAGATCGCGCAGCACACCGTGTTCGCCTACACGCTGCTGGCCTCGGGCGACACCTGGAACTTCGAGGGCCCGCAGGGCCCGGTCAGCGTGAAGGTGACACCGCGCATGCGCAGCAACAGCGGCGACACCTGCTGCGCCGCGGCGCTGCAGCACCAGGGCATCGTGCTGCAGCCGTCCTTCATGGTCGGCGCGCACCTGCGCTCGGGCGCCCTGGTCGAGGTGCTGCCCGACCACCGCTCGATCGAGCTGGGCGTGTACGCGGTCTACGCGAGCCGCAAGCACCTCACGCCGAAGGTGCGCGTGCTGATCGACTACCTCGCCGAGGCGTTTCGCACTCGCGCCTGGGTCGCCTGAAGCCGCCACGCGCCCGCGAAAGAGCGCTGCGTCCTGCGCGGCGTTCTTGCGGCCGGCGCCGACCTGGCCAGGCGCTGCGGGAGCCGCTGGCGCGCGTGACCGACCCGCGAGCCGGCGCGCCGCCGCACAATCGGCACGGCCCGGTACCCGCCCCATGCGGTGTGCCGCACCCCCGATGCCGAGCACCGACCCTCCCCGCGAACGTGTCCCGATCGACGAGCTGCGCGACCTGATCCGCCTCGGCGAGCCGCTGCCGTTTCGCCTGCTCGACGCCTCCGAGCGGCTGCTGCTCGGCGCGGGCCAGGTGGTGGCCAGCGAGCGCCAGTTCGAGCAGCTGCACGAGCGCGGCGCGTGGGCCGAGCGCGATCGTGTTCAGGCGGCGCGCGCTGCGGCGGCGCCCGAGCCGCCACGCGTGCCCACGCTGTTCGACCGCTGGGAGGCGTTGGTGTGGGACGTCGACGCGCTGCTGCAGCGACTGGCCCAGGGCGGCGCCGGCGGATCCGACGTCGTGGCCCTGGCGGCGCGCACGCGGACGCTGCTCGACCGCGACCCCGACGTGGCGCTGTTCCTCGCGGTGCGCCAGGACGACCGCCGCTTCGCGCTGTACGCGCTGACCCACGCGGTGCACACGGCAACGATCGTGTCGCTGGCCGCGCGCCAGCTCGGCTGGGACGCCACGCGCGTGCAGTCGCTGGCCTGCGCCGCACTGACGATGAACGCGGCCGTCCAGCGCCTGCAGGGGCAGCTCGCCGAGCAGCAGGACCCGCCCACCCTGCGGCAGCGCGAGGCCATCGCGCAGCATCCTGCGGCCTCGGCGCAGCTGTTGCGTGCGGCCGGCGTCGACGACGAGCACTGGCTCGCCGCCGTCGAGCAGCACCACGAGCAGCCCGGCGGCGGCGGCTATCCGAAGGGGCTCGTGACCCCCGACGAGACGGCGCAGCTGCTGCGGCTGGCCGACATGCTGATGGCCAAGCTCACGCCGCGCGCGCACCGCGCGGCGCTCGAGCCGCGTCTGGCGATGCGCGACGTCTACCTCGCCGACCCCGACAAGCGCCTGGCCGCGGCGCTGGTGCGCGTGCTCGGCGTGCACCCGCCGGGCAGCATCGTGCAGCTGGCCGGCGGCGAGGTCGGCGTCGTCATCCGCCGCGCCGCGGACGGCCGCGGGCCCTGGGTGCGCGTGCTCGCCGGCGGCGCCGCGCTGCGCGAGGTCGACACGGCGGCGCCCGGGCAGGCCATCGCGCAGGGCGCGCCGATGCCCGCCGGCGTGTCGCGCATCTACGCGGAGCAGGTCTACGGGCTGATCGCGGCCGACCCGGACTGACCCACGGGGCACCGATAATGCCCCGATGCCCTCGCCTGCCGCGCGCCAGGACGCGATCACCGACGTCGCCGGACTGAAGGTCGGCCACTTCACCCACCCGCGACGCGCCACCGGCTGCAGCGTCGTGCTGTGCGAGGCCGGCGCGACCTGCGGCGTCGACGTGCGCGGCGCCGCGCCGGGCACGCGCGAGACCGACCTGCTGCGCCCCGACGCGATGGTCGAGCAGGTGCACGCGGTGCTGCTGACCGGCGGCAGCGCCTACGGGCTCGACGCGGCCGGCGGCGTGATGCGCTGGCTCGACGAGCACGGCCACGGCCTGCCGGTGGGCCCGGCGCGCGTGCCGATCGTGCCCGCGGCGGTGCTGTTCGACCTGTGGCTGGGCGACGCGCGCATCCGCCCCGACGCCGACGCCGGCTATGCCGCGTGCAGCCACGCCGCTGCGCAGGCCCCGGCGCAGGGCAACGTCGGCGCCGGCGCCGGCGCGACGGTGGGCAAGCTGTGGGGCATCGCGCGTGCGATGAAAGGCGGCATCGGCACCGCATCGATCAGCGCGGCCGGCTTCACGGTCGGTGCGCTGGTGGCCGTCAACGCGCTCGGCGACGTGATCGACCCGGCCACCGGCGAACCGGTGGCCGGCGCACGCAGCGCCGACGGGCGCCACCTGCTGCGCAGCGCCGCGGCGCTGCAGCGCGGCGAGCTGCCCGAGTCGCCGCGCCCCGGGCTGGCGACGACGATCGGCGTCGTCGCCACCGATGCGCAGCTGACCAAGGCGCAGGCGCACCGCATGGCGACGATGGCCCACGACGGGCTGGCGCGCTGCATCAACCCCTGCCACACGCTGACCGACGGCGACACGCTGTTCGCGCTGGCCACCGGTGCGGCCGGCCGGCCCGGGCCCATGACGCTGCTCGGCACGCTCGCCGCCGAGGCGGTGACGCAGGCGGTGCTCGGCGCGGTGCGCCACGCCGTCGGGCTGCCGGGGCTGCCGGCGGCGCGCGACCTCGGCACACCGCTGTAGCCGGCGCGATCGGCGCGACCCCGACCAGGTCAAGGACGCAAGGGGCGCACACGGGTAACGTCGCCGCTTCTCCAGGGAGGACGTTCATGGCCAGCATCGAAGGCGTGTGCCGCGAGGTCTGCGACGCGACCGAGTACGTGACCATCGTGACGAACGGGCCCGACGGCCCGCACCTCGCCGGCCACTGGGGGAGCTACATGCGCATCGTCGAGCCCGGCGAGACGGTGGTGTTCCCGGTGGGCCGTTTCCAGCGCACCGAGCAGAACCTGCGCGCGAACGGGCGCATCCAGCTGATGGTCGCGTCGCGCAAGGTGCAGGGCACGCGCAGCCCGGGCCAGGGCTGCGTGATCGACGGCACCGGCGAGGTCGTCGCGTCGGGAGAGTACGTCGACCTGGTGCGCGAGAAGTTCCCGTGGGCGCGCGGCGCGCTGGTGGTGCAGGTCGCGTCGGTGTCAACGCAGCTCTGAGCCGCGGGCCGCGCCGCGCCCCCCCGATCAGTTGGTCTGCGCCAACTGCTCGAGAATGGCCGGATTCTCCAGCGTCGAGGTGTCCTGCGTGATCGTCTCGCCCTTGGCGATCGAGCGCAGCAGGCGGCGCATGATCTTGCCGCTGCGTGTCTTCGGCAGGTTGTCGCCGAAGCGGATGTCCTTCGGCTTGGCGATCGGGCCGATCTCGCGCGCCACCCAGTTGCGCAGCTCGTTGGCGATCTTCTTCGCCTCCTCGCCGGTGGGCCGCGGGCGCTTGAGCACGACGAAGGCGCAGATCGCCTCGCCGGTGGTGTCGTCGGGGCGGCCGACCACGGCGGCCTCGGCCACCAGCTCGGTGCAGCTGACCAGCGCCGACTCGATCTCCATCGTGCCCATGCGGTGGCCCGACACGTTGAGCACGTCGTCGATGCGCCCGGTGATCGTGAAGTAGCCGGTGGTCGCGTCGCGCGTCGCGCCGTCGCCGGCGAGGTAGTACTGGCCCTTGAAGTCGTCGGGCCAGTAGCTCTTCTTGTAGCGCTCGGCGTCGCCCCAGATGGTGCGGATCATGCCCGGCCACGGCTTGCGCACCACCAGGATGCCGCCCTGCCCGTTCGGCACCTCCTTGCCGGTTTCGTCGACCACCGCCGCGTCGATGCCCGGGAACGGCAGCGTGCACGAACCCGGCACCAGCGGGGTGGCGCCCGGCAGCGGCGTGATCATGTGGCCGCCGGTCTCGGTCTGCCACCAGGTGTCGACGACCGGGCAGCGCCCGCCGCCGACGTTGGCGTGGTACCACTCCCAGGCGGCGGGGTTGATCGGCTCGCCGACGCTGCCCAGGATGCGCAGGCTCGTCAGGTCGTAGCGCTTCGGGTGCACCGCCTCGTTGCCCTCGGCGGCCTTGATCAGCGAGCGGATCGCCGTCGGCGCGGTGTAGAACACCGTCACCTTGTGGTCCTGGATCATCTTCCAGAACCGGCCGGCGTCGGGCCAGGTCGGCACGCCCTCGAACACGATCTCGGTGCCGCCCAGCGCCAGCGGGCCGTAGGTGATGTAGGTGTGGCCGGTGACCCAGCCGATGTCGGCGGTGCACCAGAACACGTCGTCGTCCTTCAGGTCGAAGGTCCACTTCGTCGTCAGCGCCGCGTGCAGCAGGTAGCCGCCGGTGCTGTGCTGCACGCCCTTGGGCTTGCCGGTCGAGCCCGACGTGTACAGCAGGAACAGCGGGTGCTCGGCCTCGACCCACTCGGGCTCGCACTGCTCGCTGGCCGCGGCCAGCAGCTCGTGCAGCCACAGGTCGCGCCCGTCCTTCCAGGCGACGTTGCCGCCGGTGCGCCGGTAGACGATCACGTCGCGGATCGTGTCGCAGCCGCCCATGGCGAGCGCCTCGTCGACGATGGCCTTCAGCGGCAGCGCCTTGCCGCCGCGCTTCTGCTCGTCGGCGGTGATCACCATCACCGCGCCGGCGTCCTGGACGCGGTCGCGCAGCGCCTGCGCCGAGAAGCCGCCGAACACCACCGAGTGCGTCGCGCCGATGCGAGCGCAGGCCTGCATCGCGGCCACGCCCTCGACCGACATCGGCAGGTAGATCACGACGCGGTCGCCCTTCTTCACGCCGCGCGACTTCAGCGCGTTGGCGAAGCGGCCGACCAGCGCGAGCAACTCGCGGTAGCTGACGCGGCGCACAGCGCCGTCGTCGGCCTCGAAGATGATCGCGGTGCGCTCGCCCAGGCCGCGCTCGACGTTGCGGTCCAGGCAGTTGTAGGAGACGTTCAGCCGGCCGTCGGCGAACCACTTGAAGAACGGGCGCTGGCTCGCGTCGAGTACCTGGGTGAACGGCTGCTTCCAGCTCAGCAGCTCGCGCGCCTGCGCGGCCCAGAAGCCCTCGTAGTCGGCCTCGGCCTGCTGCACCAGCTTGCGGTAGGCGTCCATGCCGCTGACGTAGGCTCCCTTGACCAGGGCGGCCGGCGGATCGTAGAGCTTGGTGTTGGCGCTGTCGCTCATCGCTGTCTCCAGGGTTGCCGTTGAAGCCTTGCCACCGTTGCGGTGGACCGCGGGGACTGTCGCCGCCACGGCTGACGAAGCCCTTACTCTACGTGGGCCGGCGCCGGCGTCCATCGGGGCTTGGCCCCAGCGGGCGATCGCCCCCCCTACGGCGTCCCTCGACATCCCTCGACGTCCCTCGACGACGATCGCGGCAGGCCGCCCCCGCCGGCCGTCCGGGTCGGCCGCAAGCCCGGCCCCGCCTTGGCACAATCGTGCCGCCCGCGGCGCCGCTGCGGATCCCTTCGACGAACGCCCGCCGTGAGCACCGTCCCCACCGTCCCCACCGTCCCCACCGTCGCCTCCCCCCTGCGCCGACGCCTCGGCGCCTGGCTCGCCCGCGCCGGCGTGCAGCGGGCGATCCTCGCACTGATCATCGTCAACGCGGTGATCCTGGGGCTGGAGACCTCGCCGGCGCTGATGGCGTCGCACGGACCACTGCTCGTGGCGCTGGACCAGGCGATCCTCGCGGTGTTCGTCGCCGAGATCGCCGCGCGCCTGTTCGTGCACCGCGCGGCGTTCTTCCGCGACCCGTGGAGCGTGTTCGACTTCGCCGTCGTCGCGATCGCGCTGGTGCCGGCCAGCGGGCCGTTCGCGGTGCTGCGCGCGCTGCGCGTGCTGCGGGTGCTGCGGGTGCTGACGATCGTGCCGTCGATGCGTCGCGTCGTCGGCGGTCTGCTCGCGGCGATCCCGGGGCTCGGCTCGATCGCGGCCGTGCTGGCGCTGATCTTCTACGTGTTCGCGGTGATCGCGACCAAGCTGTTCGGCGCGTCGTTCCCCGACTGGTTCGGCACGATCGGCCGGTCGCTGTACACGCTGTTCCAGGTGATGACGCTCGAGAGCTGGTCGATGGGCATCTCGCGGCCGGTCATGGAGGTCCACCCGCACGCGTGGTTGTTCTTCATCCCGTTCATCCTGATCGCGACGTTCACGATGCTCAACCTGTTCATCGGCATCATCGTCAGCGCGATGCAGAGCTTCACCGAGGACGAGAAGGCGACGACGATCGCCGTCGTCGGCCAGGCGCGCGAACACATCGAGGCCGACCTGCACGGCGAAGTGCGCGCCCTGCGCGGCGAGATCGCGGAACTGCGGGCGCTGCTGCGTGAACGCCTCGCCGACGCCGGGAGCGCGCGGTGACCCACGTGCTGATGTTCGCCGGCGGCCTGGTCGCGCTGGTGCTCGGCGCCAACGCGCTGGTGCGCGGCGCCTCGAAGCTGGCGCTGTCGTTCGGCATCTCGCCGCTGGTCGTCGGGCTGACGATCGTCGCCTTCGGCACGAGCGCGCCGGAGATGGCGGTGTCGGTGGGCGCGGCGATCGACGGGCAGACCGACATCGCGGTGGGCAACGTGGTGGGCAGCAACATCTTCAACGTGCTGTTCATCCTCGGCGCCAGCGCGGTGATCGCGCCGCTGGTCGTGCACGTGCAGTTGATCCGCCAGGAGGTGCCGATCATGATCGGCGCGTCGCTGGTGCTGCTGGTGCTGGTGCTCGACGGCCGGCTGTCGATGGTCGAAGGCGCGTTGCTGTCCGCGCTGCTGATCGCCTACACGGTGTTCCTGATCGTGCAGTCGCGGCGCGAGTCGCAGGCCGCGACCGGCGAGTTCGACCACGAACTCCAGCCGCCGGCGGCCGGCGCCTGGGACGCACGCTGGCCGGTGCAGGTCGCGCTGGTCGTCGTCGGGCTGGTGCTGCTGGTGCTGGGCTCGGACTGGCTGGTCGGCGCCGCGGTGGCCTTCGCGGGCGCGCTGGGCGTCAGCGACGTCGTGATCGGGCTGACGATCGTCGCCGCCGGCACCTCGCTGCCCGAGGTGGCCGCGTCGCTGACCGCTGCGGTGAAGGGCGAGCGCGACATCGCGGTCGGCAACGTCGTCGGCAGCAACGTGTTCAACCTGCTCGGCTGCCTGGGGCTGGCCGCGCTGGCCTCGGGCGGCGGGCTGGGCATGGCGGCGTCGGTGCTGAACTTCGACATCTGGGTCATGCTCGCCGTCATGCTGGCGTGCCTGCCGATCTTCCTGACCGGGCGCGAGATCGCGCGCTGGGAAGGCGCGCTGTTCCTCGCCTACTACGCCGCCTACGTCGGTTACCTGCTGCTGGCCGCGCAGCAGCACGACGCGCTGGGCGCCTACTCGACGGCAATGCTCAGCTTCGTGATCCCGCTGACCATCGTCACGCTGGTCGTCGCGACGATGCTGCGCGCCAAGCCCCGGGCCGACGCGGCGCCACCGCCGCGATGACGCCACGCCGCCGCATCGGTTCCGGCTCGACCTTCGAGCGCGACATCGGCTACTCGCGCGCCGTCGCGGTCGGCGAGTGGGTGTTCGTCTCGGGCACCACCGGCTTCGACTACGCGACGATGACCATCGACGACGACGTCGTCGCGCAGGCCGCGCAGTGCATCCGCAACATCGACGCGGCGCTGCGCGAAAGCGGCTGCACGCTGGCCGACGTCGTGCGCGTGCGCTACCTGCTGCCGAACGCCGACGACTTCCCCGCGTGCTGGCCGGTGTTGCGCGAGGCCTTCGGCGAAGCCCGGCCGGCGGCGACGATGATGGCCGTCGGGCTGGCCGACCGGCGCATGAAGATCGAGATCGAGGTCACCGCGCTGCGCACGCCGCCGGGCTAGACTGCGCGACCGAGGGACGCGGCGGCGCCCGGGTGCGCGCGGGGTCGCGCACGCGGTGCACGCCCGCGCGGAGGACCAGCCAGCAATGACCCGCAGCGAGCGCGCGCCGCAGCCGCCGACGGCCGACGGCGACCGCCTGGACGCGGCCACCTTCCAGCGCCAGAAGTACGACGACTTCCGCCGCACCTCGGCGCTGGCCGGCGTGGCCGGCGCAGTGCTCGTGTCCACGCTGTGGGTGTGGGACTGGGCCGTCGACGCCGCGCATGCCCCCGACACGCTCGGGTTGCGGCTGCTGCTGTCGGCGTCGATCCTGGTGTACCCGGCGGCGCTGGCGCTGGGCGTGCGGCGCGGGCTGTCGCTGGTGTTCTACGCGATGCTGCTGTGGCTGCAGTGGGTCTACCACGCGATCCTCGCGCGGCTCGACGGCGGCGCGGTGCACGGGCTGGCGGGCTACATGTACTGGTTCATCGTGCCGCCGCTGATGAGCTTCGTGCTGCCGCTGGCGCACAACGTCGCGGGCAACCTCGCGGTGGTCGCGTTCCCGCTGGCGATGACGATGCTGCTCGGCGCCCCGCCGGCGCTCGACGTGCCGCGCTACCTGGCGCTGATCGTGCCCGCCGGCGCAATCACGATCGCCGGGCACGTGATGATCGACCGCCTGATGCGCCGCATCTACGAGGCGCAGTGGCAGTTGCAGCGGCGCGCGCGCACGATCGACGCACTCGGCCAGGACAAGCGGCGCGCCGACGACGCGCTGCGCAAGTCGGAGGAGCAGTACCGCCTGCTCGTCGAGCACGCCAGCGAAGGCATCCTGATCTCGCAGCGCGGCGTGCTGCGTTTCGTCAACCCGCGCATCGTCGAGCTCGCCGGCCGCCCGGCCCCGGAGCTGCTCGGGCGCAACCTGCTCGACTTCGTGCACCCCGACGAACACGCGACGCTGACCGATCTGTACCGCCGCCGTCGTGCCGGCAGCACGCTGCCGGTGCACGCCGAGTTCCGCGTCGTGCGCCCCGACGGCGGCGTGGTGTGGGTCGAGACCAGCGGCGTCGACGTCGAGTGGGAGGGCCAGCGTGCCGTGCTGTCGTTCCTGATCGACATCACGCAGCGCCACGCGCTCGAGGAGAGCCTGAAGCACACGCTCGAGGAACGCGAGACGGTGCTCGACCGCTCGATGGTCGGCATCGCCTTCCTCGACCCGCAGGGCCGGCTGCGCTGGGCCAACCCGGCGCTCGGCCGCATCTTCGGCACCGACACGGACGCACTCGTCGGCCGCTCGCTCGAGCCGTTCTACGCCTCGCGCGACAGCTACCTCGCCACCGGGGCCGCGGTGACCGCGGCGGTGCGCGCCGGCCAGGGCTACGAGACCGAGCTGACGATGCGGCGCAGCGACGGCGGCTCGTTCTGGGCGCATCTGTCGGGCAAGGCGGTCAACGCGCGCGACCTGTCGCGCGGCACGGTGTGGGCGGTGATGGACATCGACACGCGCAAGCGCGCCGAGCAGGAGATCCGCAGCGCGTTCGAGAAGCACAAGGAGCTCGGCGAGCTGAAGTCGCGCTTCGTCTCGATGACCTCGCACGAGTTCCGCACGCCGCTGGCGACGATCCTGTCGTCGACCGACCTGCTCGAGCACTACGCCGAGCGGCTGCCCGCGGCCGAGCGCGCCGAGCTGCTCGCGACGATCAGGCAGGCGGTGCAGCGCATGACGCGCCTGCTCGACGACGTGCTGCTGATCGGCAAGGCCGAAGCCGGGCGGCTGGCGTTCCGTCCGGTCGAGGTCGACCTGTGCGCGCTGTGCCGCTCGGCGGCCATGGAGGCCGAACGCGCCGCACCGCGCGCGGCCGCGACCCACGACGCCGGCACGCGCGCGCACGTCGTGCTCGACCTGCCCGCCGGCGAACTGCGCGTGCGCGCCGACGACAAGCTGCTGCGCTTCATCCTCGGCAACCTGCTGTCCAACGCGCTGAAGTACTCGCCGGCCGGCGGCGACGTCGTGCTGACGCTGCGCGCCGACGCGCAGGCGCTGAGCATCGCCGTGGCCGACCGCGGCATCGGCATCCCGCCCGAGGACCTGCCGCGGCTGTTCGAGCCCTTCCACCGCGGGCGCAACGTCGGCACGTTGCCGGGCACCGGGCTGGGGCTGGCGATCGTGCGCAAGGCCGTCGACCTGCACGGCGGGCGCATCGAGGTCGACAGCGCGCCCGGCGCCACCCGTTTCGTCGTCACCCTGCCGAGGCACGAGGCATGGCCCGCATCCTGATCATCGAGGACGAACCCGACATCCGGCACAACCTGAAGCGCGTGCTGCAGTTCGAAGGCCACGACGTCGTCGAGGCCGAGGACGGCCGTCGCGGCGTCGAGCTGGCGCTGCAGTGCGCGCCGCAGCTGGTGATCTGCGACCTGATGATGCCCGAGCTCGACGGCTTCGCGGTGCTGCGCGAGCTGCGCGCCCACCCAGCCACCGCCGGCGTCGCGTTCTGCTTCCTGACCGCCAGCGCCGAGAAGGACACGCGCCAGCAGGGGCTCGCCGCCGGCGCCGACGACTACATCACCAAGCCGTTCGAGCTGCACACGCTGCTCGACCTGCTGCGCCGCCGCCTGCCGCCGCCGCGCTGACGGCGCGCCCGGCGCGCGACGCGCTATGGGCGCGGCTGATCCGGCGGCACCGGCGCCTTCGACGGCACGCGCAGGTGCAGCGCCGCCTTGGCCATCAGGTTGGCCGACACCGGCGCCGTGACGAACAGGAACAGCGTGATCAGCAGTTCGTGCAGCCCCCAGCGCCCCTGCGCCCAGCCGAGCGCGAGGCTGGCCAGCAGCACGCCCCCGACCCCCAGCGTGGTCGCCTTGGTCGGCGCGTGCAGCCGCATGAAGAAATCGGGGAAACGCAGCATGCCGACCGCGCCGACCAGCGCGAACACCCCGCCGACCACCAGCATCGCGGCGATCACCAGTTGCCAGGCCCAGTGCAGTTCGATCATGTTCGTGTCCTCACTCGATCACGTCGCCTCGGCTGAGGTAGCGCGACAGCGCCACCGTGCCGACGAACCCCAGCAGCGCGATCAGCAGCGCCGCCTCGAACAGCAGATCGGTGCCGAAGCGCATGCCCAGCAGGATCACCAGCGCGACGACGTTGACGTACATCGTGTCCAGCGCGAGCACGCGGTCGGGCAGGCCGGGGCCGCGCACCAGGCGCACCGCGGCCAGCACCAGCGCGAGCCCGACGGCGGCGAACGCGAAGTCCAGCGCCCACGACACCAGCGGCAGCGAGTTCATCCGAAGATCTCCATCAGCGGCTGCTCGTAGCGCTGCTTGATCTGCTGGGCCATCGCCGGCGCGTCGTCGCAGTCGAGCGCGTGCACCAGGATCTGCCCGCGCTCGTCGTCGACGACGCACGACACCGTGCCGGGCGTCGTCGTGATGATCGTCGCCAGCAGCGTGATCGCGGTCGGGTGCCGCGTGGCCAGCGGCACCGGCACCCACGCCGGCCGCGGGTCCGACGCCGGGCTGAGCACGATGCGCGCGACGGTGAAGTTCGACACCACGATGTCCCACAACACGACGAAAGTCAGGCGAAGAGCGGTACCCCAGGCGCGCGGGTGCACCGCGGCGCCGAGGAACCGGTGCACCAGGCGCGGCACGACCAGCGCCAGCACCACGGCGCTCAGCAGGTCGGCCGGCGCCACGCTCTGGCGCAGCAGCAGCCACACGAGCGCCAGCAGCACCGACAGCGCCGGGTGCGCGAACCAGCCGCCGCCGGCACGCGGGCCGTCGTCGCGCGGCGTCATCGCGGGGCTCCTGTCGAGGTGGCGTCGGCCGGGCCGAAGCGGTACGGGCGCGCCGTGTCGCGCACGCCGTCGCCGAGCACCGCACGCGCGTACGCCTCGCGGTCGACCAGTTGGCGCGCCGCCGCCTCGGTGTAGCGCTGGATCGGCGCGGCAAACACGCTCATCGCCAGCGTCGCGCCGAGCAGCACCACCGTCGCGCCGACGAGCGGCAGGCTCGCGCCGGCGTCGCCGCGCGAAGGGGCGTCGGCACGCGTGTGCCAGAACAGCACGCTGCCGGCGCGCGCGAGCCCGATCAGCGTGAGGAACCCGGCGCCCAGCACGACCGACCACACCGCCGGCTGCCACGCGTGCGCGCTGGCCGCCTCGAGCACCATCAGCTTGCCGATGAATCCGGGCAGCGGCGGCAGCGCCGCCGCCGACGCCGCGGCCAGCAGCATCAGCAGCCCGAGCAGCGCCGGCTGCGCCACCGGCGACGCCGGCTCGAGCCGGTCGGCGGCGTCGCCGCGCTGCGCCGCCACCAGTTCGGCCAGCAGGAACAGACCGGCGACGACCAGCGTGCTGTTGGCCATGTAGTAGAGCGCCGCCGACCACGCCGCCGTGCTGAACAGCCCCAGCGCGGCGAGCACCGTGCCCACCGAGGCCACCGTCAGCCACGCGACCAGCCGCGACAGCGTGTGCGCCGCCAGCGCGCCGAGCACCCCGACCGCGGTGGTGGCCAGCGCCAGCGGCAGCAGCAGCGGCGCCACGGTCAGCGCCGAGTCGCCGGCGCCGGCGCCGAACACCACCCCGTGCACGCGCACGATCGCGTAGACGCCGACCTTGGTCATGATCGCGAACAGCGCCGCCACCGGCGCGCTGGCCGCCGCGTAGGTCGCCGGCAGCCACATCGCCAGCGGCATCAGCGCGGCCTTGAAGCCGAACACCACCAGCAGCAGCATCGCCGCGGCCTGCAGCACCAGCGCGTCGGGCGCGGCGACCATTGGCACGCGCAGCGCCAGGTCGGCCAGGTTCAGCGTGCCGGTCTTCGCGTACAGCAGCGCGACGCCCACCAGGAACAGCGCCGACGCGGCGAGGTTCAGCACCACGTAATGCACGCCGACGCGGAAGCGCTCGCGCCCCTGGCCGTGCAGCATCAGCACGTACGACGCGATCAGCAGCACCTCGAAGAACACGAACAGGTTGAACAGGTCGCCAGTGACGAAGGCGCCGCCCAGCCCCATCAGCTGGAACTGGAACAGCGCGTGGAAGTGCCGCCCGTGCGCGTCCCAGCCGCCGCAGGCGTACCACAGCACCGGCAGCGCGACGACGGCGGTCAGCAGCAGCATCATCGCGCCGAGACGATCGATCACCAGCACGATGCCGTACGGCGCGGGCCAGTCGCCGACGCGGTAGGCGCGGACCTCGCCGCCTGCGGCGTCGACCGCCAGCCGCGCGGCGAGCACCAGGAACAGCAACGTCGAGGCCAGCGCGACGCGACGCGCCCACAGCAACCGGTGGTGGCCGTGACCCCCGTGCGCGTCGCCGCCGTGGTCGCCGATCAGCAGCAGCACGATGGCGGTGGCCGCAGGCAGCAGCACCGGCAGGATCGGCAGATGGTCGGCCAGAACGCTCATGCGCCGCCGTCCCGGTCGCGTCGGCCGTCGACGTGGTCGCTGCCGCTTTCGTGACGGCTGCGCAGCGCCAGCTCGATGACGAAGCCGGTGGTCGCGAAGCCGATCACGATGGCCGTCAGCACCAGCGCCTGCGGCAGCGGGTCGGCGAACTCGGCGGCCGCCTCCGAGAGGATCGGCGGCGCGCCCGACCACAGCCGGCCCATCGCGAAGATGAACACGTTGACCGCGTAGCCGATCAGCGTCAGCCCGAGCACCACGCTGAAGGTGCGGCCGCGCAGCAGCAGGTAGATGCCCACCGCGACGACCCACCCGATGCCGGTGGCCACGAGGAACTCCATCGTCATCGCACGCGCTCCCGCGGACCGGCTTCCTTGCTCGCCGCGCCGAGCACGACGAGCATCAGCATCGTCGCCCCGACCACCGTGAGGTACACGCCGAGGTCGAACAACGCCGCGGTGGCCAGCGGCAGCTCGCCGAGCACCGGCACCGACGGGTGGCCGTGCGCGCTGGTCAGGAAAGGCTTGCCGAACGCGAAGGCGCCGACGCCGGTGAGCCAGGCGATGCCCAGCCCGGCGCCGATCCAGCGCGTGAAGCGCACCCCCCCGCGGCCGTGCAGCACCGCGTCGGCGTGCTGCTGGCCCCGCGCCACGTACTGCAGCACCAGCGCCACCGCGGTCACCAGCCCAGCGATGAAGCCGCCGCCGGGCAGGTTGTGGCCGCGCCAGAAGATGTACGCGCTGACCACCAGCGCGATCGGCAGCACCAGCCGCGCGACCATGCGCAGCATCAGCGGCTCGCGCCCGAAGCTCCAGGCGCGGCCCGCCGCGTCGTGCGCAGGCCGCCGCACGCGCAAGCCGTCGAGCACCGCGAGCACGCCGACCGCGGCGATGCCCAGCACGGTGATCTCGCCGAACGTGTCGTAGCCGCGGAAGTCGACCAGGATCACGTTGACCATGTTGGTGCCGCCGCCGCGCGGCAGCGACTGGTCGAGGAAGTACCAGCTGATCGAGTCGTGGTCGCGCGTGAGCATCAGCCAGGTCAGCCACGCGATGCCGCCACCGCCCGCGGCGGCCAGCGCGGCGTCGCGCCAGCGCCGCGGCGTGCTCGACTCCTTCGGCGACAGCTGCGGCAGCAGCGCCAGGCCCATCAGCAGCAGCACCGTCGAGACGAAGTCGACCGACAGCTGCGTCATCGCCAGGTCGGGCGCCGACAGCGCGACGAAGGTCAGCGAGGCCACCAGTCCGACCCCGCCGGTGAGCACGACGGCGACGAAGCGGTGGCGCTCCTGCAGCACCAGCACCGCGCCGACGACGACCAGTACGGCCCACACGCCGACCGCCACCGGTGACGCGGGCAGCAGCACGCGGTCGTGCGCCCGCGGCCCGTCGCCGCCGTGCAGGACGAACGGCAGTGCCGCGACCACCACCGCGCTGGCGACCATCCAGCCGGCGTAACGCTGCAGCGATCCGTTCTCGAGCCCGCGCGTGAAGCGCCCGGCGGCGCCGAACAGCGCGTCGACGGTGGCCACGAACACCGCCTTGCCGCCGCGCCCGCTGGGCAGGTAGCGGTGCAGCCGGCCGCCGCCGGCCAGCGCGAGGTACATCGCCGCGCCGCCGGCCACCGCGATCGCGCTCATCGCCAGCGGCCAGTTCAGCCCGTGCCACAGCGCCAGGTGGAACCCCGGCGCCGGCGCGCCGAGCACGGCCGAGGCGGTCGCGCGCACGAGCGGTTCGGCCAGCCACGGCATCAGCCCGACCACGATGCACACCGCGACCAGCAGCACGACCGGCGCCTTCATGCCCCACGGCGGCTCGTGCGGGTGCGCGTTCGGCAGGTCCTTCGGCGGCCCGTTGAAGAAGGTGTCGTGCACCAGGCGCAGCGAATAGGCCATCGAGAACAGCCCGCCTGCGGTGGCCAGCACCGGCACCAGCCACGACAGCGAGCCCCACATCGCAGCGCCCTTCACCGCCTCGTCGAGCATCATCTCCTTGCTGATGAAGCCGTTGAAGGGCGGAATGCCGGCCATCGCGGCGCTGGCCAGGATCACCAGCGTGCCCATCACCGGCATCGCCGCCATCAGCCCGCCGAGCTGGCGCATGTCGCGGGTGTGCGTCTCGTGGTCGACGATGCCGGCGCTCATGAAGAGGGCCGCCTTGAACGCCGCGTGGTTCAGGATGTGGAACACCGCGACCACCGCCGACATCGGCGAGCCCAGCCCGATCAGGAAGGTGATCAGCCCCAGGTGGCTGACCGTGCTGTAGGCCAGCAGTCCCTTGAGGTCGTGCTTGAAGACGGCGACGAAGGCGGCGAAGACCATGGTCGCCAGGCCGACGCTGGCGACCACGCCCTCGAACAGCGCCGTGCCGCCCAGCACCGGGTACAGCCGCATCATCATGAAGAGGCCGGCCTTGACCATCGTCGCCGAGTGCAGGTAGGCCGACACCGGCGTCGGCGCGGCCATGGCCTCGGGCAGCCAGAAGTGGAACGGCAGCTGCGCGCTCTTCGTGAAGCAGCCGACCAGGATCAGCCCCAGCGCCACCGGGTACAGCGGATGGGCCTGGATCTCGGCGCCCTTGGTCAGCAGCACCGAGAGGTCGAAGCTGCCGCCGATCTGTCCCAGCACCACGATGCCGGCCAGCATCACCAGCCCGCCGCCGCCGGTGATGGCCAGCGCCATGCGCGCGCCGGCGCGGCTTTCCTCGCGCCCGCCCCAGTAGCCGATGAGCAGGAACGAGCTGATGCTGGTCAGTTCCCAGAACACCAGCAGCAGCAGCAGGTTGTCCGACAGCACGATGCCCAGCATCGCGGCCATGAACAGCATCAGCGTCGCGAAGAACTTGCCCGCCGGGTCGCCGTCGGCGCCCGGGTGCAGGTAGTAGGCCGCGTACACGATGATCAGCAGGCCGATGCCCGAAATCAGCGACGCGAACATCCAGGCCAGCGCGTCGAGGCGGAAGTTGGCGTTCAGCCCGATGGCGGGCACCCACTCGGTGTGCTGCAGCAGCACCTCGCCGGCGAACACGCCCGGCGCCAGGAACATCAGCAGGGCGAACGACGTGCCTGCGACCGCGCCGGCGACCCACGCGGTCGCACGCCGCCGCGCCGGCGACTCGACGCGACCGGCGACGAAGCACAGCGTGGTGCCGATCACCAGGGGCAGCAGGACGATCAGGGCAAGCAGGTTCATCGGGGCGGTGCCAGGGTGCGCCTGCGCGCAGCGGAAAAAATGCCGCGCGATTGTAGGGACCCCGTCGCACGCGGGCGTGCAGCGGCGCTGACTACACTTCGAGGGCCTGCCGCCTCCGACCGCCCCTCTGCCATGCCTACCACCATCCGCCACGCCGACCTCGTCGAGACCGTCGCCGCCGCACTGCAGTACATCAGCTACTACCACCCGGCCGACTACATCGCCCACCTGGCGCGCGCCTACGAGCGCGAGCGCAGCCCGGCGGCGAAGGACGCGATCGCGCAGATCCTGACCAACTCGCGCATGAGCGCCGAGGGCCACCGCCCGATCTGCCAGGACACCGGCATCGTCAACGTGTTTCTCGAGGTCGGCATGGACTGCCGCCTCGACCTGCCCGGCAGCCTGGACGACAGCGTCAACGAGGGCGTGCGCCGCGGCTACCTGAACCCGGACAACGTGCTGCGCGCGTCGGTGCTGGCCGACCCGATCTTCGAGCGCAGGAACACCCGGGACAACACGCCGGCCGTCATCCACACCCGGCTGGTGCCGGGCGACAAGCTGCACGTGACCGTGGCCGCCAAGGGCGGCGGCAGCGAGAACAAGAGCAAGTTCAAGATGATGAACCCGAGCGACAGCCTGGTCGACTGGGTGCTGAAGACGGTGCCGACGATGGGCGCCGGCTGGTGCCCGCCGGGCATGTTGGGCATCGGCGTCGGCGGCACCGCCGAGAAGGCGATGCTGCTGGCCAAGGAGTCGCTGATGGACCCGATCGACATGCACGAGCTGCTCGAGCGCGGGCCCGCGAATAGGCTCGAGGAGCTGCGCATCGAGCTGTACGAGAAGGTCAACGCGCTGGGCATCGGCGCCCAGGGCCTGGGCGGGCTGACGACGGTGCTCGACGTCAAGATCGCGACCTACCCGACGCACGCGGCGAGCAAGCCGGTGGCGATGATCCCCAACTGTGCCGCCACGCGCCACGCGCACGTGGTGATGGACGGCTCGGGCCCAGCCTTCCTGGAGCCGCCGAGCCTGGACCTGTGGCCCGACGTGCACTGGGCGCCCGACTACAACAAGAGCACCCGGGTCGACCTCGACACGCTGACGCCGGCGCAGGTCGCGTCGTGGAAGCCGGGGCAGACGCTGCTGCTCAACGGCCGCATGCTCACCGGCCGCGACGCCGCGCACAAGCGCATCGCCGACATGCTGGCGAAGGGCGAGCCGCTGCCGGTGGACTTCACGAACCGCGTCATCTACTACGTCGGCCCGGTCGACCCGGTGCGCGACGAGGTCGTCGGCCCGGCCGGCCCGACGACCGCGACGCGCATGGACAAGTTCACCGAGACGATGCTCGCGCAGACCGGCCTGATCGCGATGATCGGCAAGGCCGAGCGCGGGCCGGTGGCGATCGAGGCGATCAAGAAGCACAAGAGCGCCTACCTGATGGCCGTCGGCGGCGCCGCCTACCTGGTGGCCAAGGCCATCAAGGCGGCCAAGGTCGTCGGCTTCGCCGACCTCGGCATGGAGGCGATCTACGAGTTCGAGGTGAAGGACATGCCGGTCACGGTGGCGGTGGACGCCGGCGGCACCAGCGTGCACCAGACCGGGCCGCGCGAGTGGCAGGCCCGGATCGGCAAGATCCCGGTCGTCGCGGCATGAGCACCCCGGCGCGCCGCTGACCACGGCGCGACGCGCCCGGCGCCACCGCGGCTCGTCCTGCGGCGGGTGCGGCCCGTCGCCACGACGCCGCGCTTCGTCGCGCCGTCGTGGCGCGGGCGAGGCCGCCGCGCGACGATGGCGTCCATGCCTGCCGCCCTGACCCTCGAACGCGACGACACCCGGCGAACGGCGCGGGCCCCGCCACCGCCTGCGGTGCGGCACGCATTGCGGGTGTTGCCGCGCGGCGCACAATGCGCGCCATCGCAGCCGCCCCGCACGATGAGCTTCGCCCGCACCAAGCTGCAGCCGCCGCGCCCGCGCGCCGGTGCGCTGCTCGAGCGTCCGGCGCTGCAGCGCCGGCTGCGCGAGGCGCTGCTGGCGCAGCGCCTGGTGCTGCTGTGCGCGCCGGCCGGCTACGGCAAGACCGCCACGCTGGCGCAGCAGGCGCAGTCGCTGCCCGACGGCACCGCGCTGGCCTGGATCGCCGCCGACGAGGGCGACGAACTGCCGCAGTTGCTCGAGTGCCTGGCCGCCGCGCTCGAACCCTGGGACCCGCCCTGGCGCGTCGCACCCGAGGCGCTCGTCGCCGCGGCGGGCGACGCCTCGCCGCGCGAGCGACTCGCGCTGGCCGATGCGCTGATCAACACGCTCGACGCCTGCGAGGTCGAGCACGGGGTGATCGTCGTCGACGACCTGCACCGCGTCGCCGATCCCGCGGTCTACGCCTTCCTCGACCACCTGCTCGAGCGGCTGACGCCGCGCTGGACGCTGGCGCTGACCAGCCGCTTCGAGCCGCCGCTGGCGCTGGCGCGGCTGCGCGCCGCCGGCGACGTCGCCGAGTTCCGCCAGGCCGACCTGCGCTTCGGCACCGACGAGGCGCGGTCGCTGGTGGCCGGCGCCGGGCTCGACGCGACGCTGGCCGACACGCTGGTGCAGCGCACCGACGGCTGGGCCGCCGGGCTGCGCCTGGCCGTCAACGCGCTGCGCGAAGGGCGCGCCGCCGCGTCGACCGGTGGCCTCGAGCGGCCGTGGCTCGACTTCCTCGGCGCCGAGGTGATCGACCGCCTCGACGACGAGCTGCGCGACTTCCTGCTGCGCACCTCGGTGCTGCCCGAGCTGACGCCGTCGCGCGCCGCGGCGGTGTCGGGGCACCCGCATGCCGCGCGCCTGCTCGACGAGGTCGCCCGCCACGGCCTGTTCGTCACGCTGCACGACGGCGCCGAGCCGACGCTGCGCCTGCACGACCTGCTGCGCGAGGCGCTCGAGCAGCGGCTGCAGCGCGAGCACGCCGGCGAGCTGCCGCAGCTGCTGCTGCGCGCCGCCGCCGGCGAGCCCGACGTGCGCCGGCGCATCGGCTGGCTGCTGCGCGCCGGCGCGCACGACGAGGCCCAGCGCGCGCTCGCCGAGGCCGCACCCGGCCTGCTGGCCGCCGGCGACAGCGCGCGCGTGCTGCGGCTGATCGAGGGCTTCCCGCCGCCGCTGCGCGAAGCGTCGCCACTGCTGGCCTACGTGCGAGGGCTGGCGGCCTGGCCGCGCTTCGAGTGGCTGGTGATGGACCGCGCGCTGGCGCAGGCCGCCGCCGGGTTCGAGCGCGCCGGTCAGGCGGCGCTGGCCCGCCGCTCGCGCGCCTGGCGCATCGTCGCCGTCGCCGGGCTCGGCCGGCTCGACGAGGCGCACGCAGAACTCGCCGCGCTGACCGCCGCGCCCGGCGGCGACCCCGACCTGCAGCCCCACCTGCACCTGATGGCGTTCTGGCTCGGCGGCGCCAGCGGCCCGGCCGACGCACCGGCGCGCCAGCTGCGGGCGATGCTCGACGTGCTCGACCCCGGTGCCGGCGCACCGCTGTGGTACCGCTGCGCGCCGCACTTCATGTTCATCGGCCGCCCGGGGCTGCTCGCGCCGCTGCAGCGCTACGTCGACACCGCGCTGGCGGTCGCGGGCGACAGCCACGTGCCGCTGCGCGCCGCGGCGCAGGCGCTGCGCGCCTGGGCACTGCTGTGGCAGGGCCGCCTCGACGCCGCCGACGAGGCGATGGCCGGCGCGCGCGACGACGACCGCTGGCTCGGCGGCCAGCGCAGCCTGCGCATCCCGGTGCTCGGCTACGACGCGGCGCGCGCCTCGCTGGCCGGCGACGCCGAGGCGGTGCGCCGCCACGGCGGCGCGATGATCGACGACGTCGACCAGGACCCGGCGCGCCGGCCGGCGTGGCGCGGCGTGTACCTGATGATGTCGGCGCGCATGTCGCTGGCCGCCGGCGACGCCGACCACGCGCGCGCGCTGCAGCGCGAGCTGCAGGCCACGCCGGGCGAGCGCGAGTGGCCGTTCATGCCGCACGCGCGCCGCGTGCTCGACGGTGCGCTCGCGCTGCACGACGGCGACGTCGACGCGGCGCTGCCGCTGCTCGAGGACGCGATCGCCCCGCTGGCCGACGTCGAGACCTTCGGCGTCGAAGCCAGCGCACGCGTGCTCGCCGCGCTGGCCCGCCTGCGCCGCGGCGAGGCCGCCGCCGCCGCCGCGTGGCTGCGCCCGGTGATCGCGCGTGCCGACCCCGCCGCGGGCAGCGAAGTCGGCGGCGCCTGGTTCACCGGGCGCGACGTCATCGCCGAGCTGGCCTCGGCGCCATGGGGCGGGCAGCTGGACGCCGCCGAGCTCGCACACCTGCTCGACTGGCGCCGACGCCTCGACGCGCTCGCCGCGCCGGCGCCCGCCGTCGCCGCCGACGCCGGCGACACGCTCAGCGCGCGCGAACGCGAGGTGCTCGAACGCATCGCCGCCGGCGACAGCAACAAGCTGATCGCACGCGCCTTCGACCTGAGCCCGCACACCGTCAAGCGCCACGTCGCGAACATCCTCGACAAGCTGGCGCTGAACTCGCGCGGCGAGGCCGCCGCCTGGTGGCGGCAGCGCACGCTCTGAGTGCGCGCAGGGCCGGGCCCGCCCGGCCCGCAGCGGTTGCGCCGGCGGGTGCCGCCGCTGCGCTCCGAACCCCCGTCGCCGGGTGGCCACCCGACGGGCCACGCGGGGCGGCCGTCGCGCCACCGCGACGGCGCGACGGACTGGCGCAGAATCCGCGTCGACGCCCCGCCGCCGCACCCGCCCGCGATGCACTTCGCCGTCACCAAGATCCAGCCGCCGCGCCCGCGGCCGGGCTGGATCGCGCGTCCGAGGCTCGAGTCGCGGTTCGCCGCGGCCATCGGCACGCACCGGCTGGTGCTGGTCAGCGCGCCGGCCGGCTTCGGCAAGACCGCGCTGCTGGCGCGCCAGGTGCACGCACTGGCCGGCGACACGGCGCTGGCCTGGATCGCCGCCGACAGCGGCGACGACCTGCACCGCCTGCTCGAGTGCCTGGTCGCCGCGCTCGAACCCTACGACCTGCCGTGGCGCCTGGCGCCCGAGGCGGTGGCCGTGCAGGCCGCCGACGGCAGCCCGGCACTGCGCCGCACCGCCGCGGCCGCACTGCTGAACACGCTCGACGCCGCCGACGCCGCGCGCGGGCTGATCGTGCTCGACGACGGGCACCGCGTCGACGACGCCGACGTCTGGCGCTTCCTCGACCTGCTGCTCGAGCGGCTGAGCCCGCGCTGGACGCTCGCGATCTCGACGCGCCACGACCCGCCGCTGGCGCTGGCCCGCCTGCGCGCCGCCGGCGAACTGGCCGAGTTCCGCCAGACCGACCTGGCGTTCGACCGCGACGAGGTGCAGGCGCTGGCCGCGGCCGACGGCGTCGAGCCGGCCGCCGCCGACCGGCTGCTGGCGCGCACGCACGGCTGGGCCGCGGGGCTGCGACTGGCGCTGAGCGCCGGCGGCGCGGCGGTGGCATCACGCGCCGCGGCGATCGACCGCGCGATGTTCGACTACCTCGCCACCGAGGTGCTCGACCGGCTCGACGCGCCGCTGCGCCGGTTCCTGCTGCGCGTGTCGGTGCTGCCCGAGCTGACGGCGTCGCGTGCGGCCGCGGTGTCGGGCGACGCCGCCGCGGCGGCGCAGCTCGAGCGCGTCGAGCGCCTGGGCCTGTTCGCCACCGCACTCGACGCCGCCGAGCCGACGATCCAGCTGCACGACCTGTTCCGCGACGCGCTCGAGCACCGGCTGCGGCGCGACCACCCCGACGAGTGGCCGCGGCTGCTGCGCATCGCCGCGCAGACCGAACCCGACCCGGCGCGCCGCCTGGCGCTGCTGCTGCGCGCCGGCGACCTCGACGCCGCCGCCGAGACGCTGCTCGCGCACGCGCTGGACATGCTCACCGCCGGCGCGCTGGCGACCGTGGCGCACCACATCGCGCAGTTCCCACCGCAGTACGCGGCGCGCTCGCCGGCGCTGCAGCAGGTGCTCGGGGTGCTGTCGTGGGCACGCTGGGACTTCCACACCATGGTGCCGGCGATGCAGCGCGCCGAGGCCGGCTACGCCGCGGCCGGGCTCGACGAGCGCGTGCCCGCGGCGCAGGCGTACCACGCGCTGGCGCTCAACGGGCTGGGGCGCAGCGCCGAGGCCGGCGCGCGCCTGGGCACGCTGCGGCGCGCGCCGCTGCCCGCCGAGACGCGCGTCGTGGTGCTGGTGGCCTGTCTGTGGCACGCGCTGGACCTGGGCTCGACGCACCGCGTCGGCGCGCTGCTCGACGAGCTGATGGACCAGCTCGAGGCCACCGACGACCTGTCGCTGTGGTATCGCGGTCACCCGATTCCGCGCATCAACGGGCTGCCGGGCGCGCGCCGCTCGATGCAGCGCTGGGCGCACGGCGCGCTGGCGCGCTGCGGCGACCAGCCACTGCCGTTGCGCGCGCTGGCGACGCTGCAACTGGGCTTCGACGCCGCGTGGCACGGCCGCCTCGACGACGCGCAGGCGGCGCTGCAGCGCGCGCGCGACGACGCGCGCTGGCTCGGTGACCCGCCCAACGTGGTCGGCACCGAGCAGCTGCTGTCGGCGCTGCTGCCGACGCTGCGTGGCGAGCGCGACGCCGCGCTGGCCGCCGCGCAGCGCCTGCTCGACGGACACCTCGGCGGACGCGGGCGCTGGTCGCTGAGCGCCAACACCTTCTACGCCGCGCGCATCGCCGCCGCGTTCGACGACCTGCCGCGGCTGCGCGAGTACCTGCGCCAGCTCGGCATGCTGGCCGCCGACGAACGCATGCCGCCGTCGCTGCAACGGCTGGTGGCACCGCTGCACGGTCACCTCGCGTGGCTCGAGGGGCGGCGCGACGCGGCGATCGGTGCGTGGCGCGCCGCCATCGCCGACGAGCGCGTGATCGACCGCGTCGGCTTCGGCGTCGAGGTGCGGCTGCGCCTGGCCGCCGCGCTCGCCGACGCCGGCGACGACGCGGGAGCCGCCGACGCCGCGGCGCCTGCGCTCGCCGCGGTGGACGCGCACGCGGGCATCGTCGGCGTGCGCTTCGCGCGGCCGATGGTCGCGCGCCTGCTCGACGCCGGTGCGCTCGACGCCGACGCGCGCGACCGGCTCGCCGGCTGGTGCGGGCTCGTTGCGGACGGCGCACCCGTATCGGCGCATGGCGACGGCAGCGGCAGCGCCGACGACCTCAGCACGCGCGAGCGCGAGGTGCTCGAGCGCATCGCCGCCGGCGACAGCAACAAGCTGATCGCACGGGCCTTCGACCTGAGCCCGCACACCGTCAAGCGCCACGTCGCGAACATCCTCGACAAGCTCGCGCTGAACTCGCGTGGCCAGGCCGCGGCCTGGTGGCAGGCGCAGCAGCGGCACTGACGCCCGGCGCGGCCGCGCCGCGCCCCCCGCGCCCTCACGCCCCCGCGCCGCGCATCGCTGCGAGCGGTGCGGTGGCCCGACGGCATGGCCCGTCGCCGGGCGGGCCATGGCTCCTTCAGGCGATGCCGCGCCGGCGCCCGACGGGAACACTGGCGCCATCGTCAACCCACCTCCTCGAGGAAGCCCGATGCGCCCCGCCTTCACCCCCGTCGTCGCCGTCGTCGCCGTCGCGTCCACCCTGCTGCAGGGCTGCGCCAGCTCGTCGAAGGACATCACCCCCGCCTACGTGACGCCGATGCAGTACCAGGCGCACGACTGCGCCCAGCTCGGCGCCGAGCTGCAGCGCATCCAGGTGCGCGTGAGCCAGCTCGGCGGCCGCCTCGACGAGGCGGCGCGCAACGACAAGGCCATCGCCGGCGTCGGCGCGCTGCTGTTCTGGCCGGCGCTGTTCGCGCTCGGCGGCACCAAGGAACAGGAAGCCGAGTACGCCCGCCTCAAAGGCGAGCACGAGGCGATCGTGCAGACCACGGTCATGAAGCGCTGCCCCGGTGCCGTCGCGATGGCCCCGAAGGGCACGCGCACCGGCACGCACTGAAACCACCCTCAGCCCACCCTTGCACGCCACACGAAGAAGACACGACATGGACCACGCCCTGACGAACCACCTGCCCGGCAACACCTTCCACGCCGCCGCGGCGCCGCGATTCGACATGTACACCGGCATCCACAAGGCGCTGCGTGCGTTCATGGCCGACACGCTGCTGCGCCTCGGGCGCGTCGACGTCGAAGACGCCGACGAGCTCGGCGCGGCGCTGGCGCAGCTCGACGCGCTGCTTGCCGAACTGCGCCACCACCTGCACAACGAGAACGACTTCGTGCACACCGCGATCGAGGCGCGCCGACCTGCCGGTGCGTCGCGCACCGCGGCCGACCACGTCGAGCACCAGGCGTCGATCGCCGACCTCGAGGACGAGGTGCGCACGCTGCGCGCCGCCGATCCGGCGCGACGCGCGCTGCTGGCGCTGCGCCTGTACCGCCACCTGGCGCTGTTCGTCGCCGAGAACCTCGAGCACATGCAGATCGAGGAGACGGCGAACCAGGCGACGCTGTGGGCGCTGTACACCGACGCCGAGCTGGCCGCGGTGCACGACGCGATCCTCGCCAACCACACGCCCGAGCAGATGGCGGTCGTGGTGCGCTGGATGGCGCGCGCGCTGTCGCCGCAGGAGCTGACCGGGCTGTGCCTGGACGCACGCGCCAAGCTGCCGCCCGAGGCCTTCGCGGGCCTGTTCGGGCTGATTCGCGCCGAGCTCGACCCCGCGCGTTCGGCCCGGCTGGCCCGCACCCTCGACGTCGCGCCGGTGCCCGGCCTGGTCGAGGCCTGAACCCCGGCGCCCCCCCCCGTTCGGCCCGGCTGGGCCCCCCCCCCGCCTGGCCGCCGGGGCCCGGCCTGCGCCGGGCCTGACCCGCGGCGCCCCCCCCCCCCCCCCCCCCGCGCGCCGCGATCGCCGCAGCGCGCATCGACCCTGCACGAGACTTCGATGCCACACCGCCCTGCCCCGTCGATCGCCGCGCGCACCTCGCGCGCACCGGTGGTCACCCCGACGCGCGTGCCCGGACTGCGCGCCGCGCTCGCACGCTATGCCGACCGGCTGACGCTGCAGTGCCGCGACGCGCTGCGCCGCGGCGCGCGCCACAGTGCCTGACCCGCAGCCAGGAGCCGACGATGACTTTCCGACTGTCCGGCGCATTGAAACCCGCGCTGCCGCTGCTGCTGCTCGCCGCGGTCGGCGTCGGCGCCGCGGTGCTCACCGCGCGACCCGACGCCGGCGACGACCGCGCCGAAGCCCGCGTGCCCCAGGTCGGCGACGCCGACTTCGAGCAGCGCCTGGTCGAACGCTACCGGCAATGGGCACGCGAAGGGGCCCGGCGTGCCGCCGAGGCCCCGGCCATGGCGGCGTCGCGGTGAAGCCGCCCGCGTCGCCGCCGGCGGGCGGCGAAGACGCGCGCGTCGTGGTCGACGCCGGCGTCGTGGTGCTCGCCGACGGACGGGTGCACTGCTGGATCGAGCACGCTGCGCTGGCCGGGGTGACGCCGGCGATGCTCCACTGGTGGTACGCACGCCGCACCGGCACGCCGCGCACCGAGGTGCTGCGCCTCGACGACGGCGGCTTCATCCACCGCCGGCACCGCGGCGGGCTGCCGGTGGCGGTGACGAACCACCGCTTCGACGCGCTCGCCGGCGGCACGCGCTGGCGCCACACGCTGACCGTCGGGCTGCGCGGCGCCTGGGCGCGCCCGCTCAACGCGCTGCTGCGACGCGTCGCGTTCGGCGAGGCGCAGGGCCGCGACTGGGTGCAACGCCGCGCCGTGGCCGCGCGCCGCGTCGAGCGCGACCTGCCGGCACGCTACCGCAGCGAAGGCGGCGCGGCGTGGACCGCGGCGCGGCGAGATGCCGCCGCCCCGGCCTGGCGGGCGCCGACGGCAGCGGCACGGGCCTGACCCGCCGCGTCGACGCCGGACGCATCGCCCGCCGCTGTCCTCGCCGCGCCGCACGGCGGGCGCGCCAGCGTCACCGCGGCTCGTCGCGCGGCGGCGCGTCACCGGCCGCCGGCGCGGGCGCAGGCATGTGCACGACCCGCTGCGGGTACGGGATCGGCACGCCCATCGCGTCGAGCGTGCGCAGGATCTCGAGGTTGACCGCCGAGCGCACGTTGGCCTGCCCGTTATCGGGGTCGGCGATCCAGAAGAACACCGTCAGCTCGAGCCCGTCGGCGGCGAACGCGGTCAGCCGCACCGACGGCGCCGGGTCGGCGAGCACCCGCGGCACCGCGGTGACGGCGCGCGCCAACCGCGCCATCACCGCCTCGACGTCGCTGCCGTACGCCACCTGCACGACGGTGCTCAGCAGCAGCTGCGGATCGGCCAGCGACAGGTTCTCGATGCGCGAGGTCATCAGCATCTCGTTGGGCACGATCGACTCGCGCCCACCCAGCGAGCGGATCAGCGTGTAGCGCGTCTTGATGTCGGTGATGCGGCCCTCGAAGCCGTCGACGCGCACCGTGTCGCCGATGCGCAGCGAACGCTCGGCGAGGATCACGAAGCCGCTGACGTAGTTCGCCGCCAGCTTCTGCAGCCCCAGGCCGATGCCCACGCCGATCGCGCCACCGAGCACGCCCAGCGCGCCCAGCGGGATGCCGGCGGCCGACAGCGCGATCAGCAGCCCGATGGTCAGCAGCAGCGCGCGCGTGACGTTGGCCGCGATCTTGCGCAGCGACTGGTCGCGCAGCGCCGTCGAGCCCAGCCCGGCGAGCAGGCGCGACTCGACGGCCGACGACAGCCACAGCATCAGCACCAGCACGACGACGGCGGTCAGCGCGCCCTCGATCAGCGCGAGCACTGTGACCTCGGTGCCGCCCAGGCGCCAGCGCATGGCCTCGAGCTCGTCGCGCAGCGTCGGCAGCAGGCCGGTCAGCCACAGCACCAGACCGATCCACACCAGCCACGACAGCGTGCGCTCGAGCGCGCGCACCAGCGCCGACACCGGGAACGCGGCGCGCAGCACGCGCACGCCGACGCGGATGATCACCAGCGAGCCGAGCACCGGCACCGCGAGGTGCAGCACCGTCGCCGGCAGCGTGTCGCGCACCAGCCAGCGCACCAGCAGCGCCGCGCCGAGCGCGAGCACCGGGAACAGCACACCGTCGACGATGCGCTCGCCGAACCACACGCTGCCCGGCCGCGGCTCGGCGCCGCGCAGCAGCCGCACCGCGGCCGCGGCCGCGCCCAGGCACAGCGCGAGCAGCGCCAGCTCGCCGGCCACGCTGCTGCCGGACCACTCGGCGAGAAGGGCGTCGAGCTCGGCGCCGAGCTTCAGCTGCACGTCAGCTCCACGGCCGTCGACGGGTCGCGCCGCGCGGTGGGATGCCTCTCACACGTCGGCGAGCACGCGCAGGTGCGCCGCCACGCTGCGCCCCAGCGCCGACAGGCTGTACCCGCCCTCGAGGCACGAGACGATGCGCCCGCCGGCGTGGCGCTTGGCGACCTCGACCAGCCGGCGGGTGATCCACTCGTAGTCGGCCTCGACCAGACCGAGCTGGCCGAGGTCGTCCTCGCGGTGGCCGTCGAAGCCGGCCGAGACGAACAGCATCTGCGGGCGGAAGGCCTCGAGCCGCGGGATCCACATCTGCTCGATCGCCTCGCGGACGTCCATGCCGCGCGTGTACGGCGGGATCGGCACGTTGACCATGTTCGTGCCCATCGGCACCGCGCCGGTGCCCGGGTACAGCGGGTGCTGGAAGAAGCTGGCCATCAGCACGCGATCGTCGCCGGCGACGATGTCTTCGGTGCCGTTGCCGTGGTGCACGTCGAAGTCGACGATCGCCACGCGCTGCAGGCCGTGCACGTCGAGCGCGTGGCGCGCCGCGACGGCGACGTTGTTGAAGAAGCAGAAGCCCATCGTCTGGTCGCGCGTCGCGTGGTGGCCCGGCGGGCGCACCGCGCAGAAGGCGTTGCGCACCTCGCCGGCGATCACCGCGTCGGTGGCCGCCACCGCGGCGCCGGCGGCACGCAGCGCGGCGCGCCAGGTGTGCGGCGTCGCGATCGTGTCCGGGTCGAGTGCCTTCGTCTGGCCGTCGGCGGCGAGCTGCTCGAGCAGGCTCTTGAGCTCCATGACGTAGTGCACGCTGTGCGCGCGCTGCAGGTGCTCGAGCGAAGCCAGCGGCGCCTCGCGATGCTCCAATGCCACGTCCAGCCCGGTGGCCAGCAGGTGGTCGCCGATCGCGTCCAGCCGCTGCGGGCATTCCGGGTGCCCGGCCCCCATGTCGTGGACGCGGCAGTCGGGGTGGCTGAAGAAGGCAGTGCTCATGAAGCGTGACTCGATTGCAGGTATCGTGCGGCCGATGACTTCGCCGCTCTCGTTGCAGCTGACCCGGCTGGTGGATCAGATTAGCACGATCATCGTCGGCAAACGCCCGCAGATCGAGGACTGCGTCGCCTGCCTGCTGGCCGGCGGCCACCTGCTGATCGAGGACGTGCCGGGCGTGGGCAAGACCACGCTGGCGCACGCGCTGGCGGTGTCGCTGGGGCTGAGCTTCAACCGCGTGCAGTTCACCGCCGACCTGATGCCCAGCGACCTGACCGGCGTGTCGGTCTACGAGCGCAGCAAGGAGGCGTTCGTGTTCCACCCCGGGCCGGTGTTCACCCAGGTGCTGCTCGCCGACGAGATCAACCGCGCCGGCCCGAAGACGCAGAGCGCGCTGCTCGAGGCGATGGAGGAGCACCAGGTGACGGTGGAGAACGACACGCGCGCGCTGCCGCGGCCGTTCTTCGTCATCGCCACGCAGAACCCCGGCGACCAGCTCGGCACCTACCCGCTGCCCGAGAGCCAGCTCGACCGCTTCCTGATGTGCATCACGCTCGGCTACCCCGACCGCGCCAGCGAGCGCGCGCTGCTCGCCGGCGAGGACCGGCGCGGCCTGGTGCAGCGGCTGCCGCCGGTGATGCGCGGCGAAGAGCTGCTCGCCGCGCAGCAGCAGGTGCTGGCGGTGCACGCGTCGGACGCGCTGCTCGACTACGTGCAGGCGCTGATCGCCGCCAGCCGCAGCGGCCGCTGGTTCGTCGACGGGCTGAGCCCGCGCGCCGGCATCGCGCTGCTGCGCGCGGCCAGGGCGCGCGCGCTGCTCGACGGGCGCGACTACGCGGCCCCCGACGACGTGCAGGCGGTGCTGCCGCAGTGCGTCGCGCACCGGCTGGTGCCGGCGGCCGGCGCCGGCCGCGGGCGCGTCGAGCAGGTGCGCGCGATGATGGAAGCGGTGGGGCTGCCGTGAACGGCGCCGTCCGCGGCGGCGGCCGCACGTCGCCGCGCACGCCGCGCCGCTGAGCGAGCGATGGCGGGCGCGACGCTGGCCGGGCCGCCGCTGCGCGAGCGATGGCACCGCTGGTGGCTGGCACGGCTGCCGCGCACCGACCGCTGGACGCTGACGCAGCGCAACGTCTACATCGTGCCCACGCGCGCCGGTGCGCTGTTCGCGTTCACGCTGGCGCTGATGCTGGTGGCCGCGATCAACTACCAGCTCAACCTCGGCTACGTGCTGACCTTCCTGCTCGCCGGCGCCGGGCTGGTGTCGATGCACCTGACGCACGGCACGCTGCGCGGGCTGACGCTGCAGCTGCGCACGCCGGCGCCGGGCTTTGCCGGCGAGCCGGCCACCGTCGAGGTGGTGCTGACGAGCCCGTCGCAGGCGCGGCACGGCATCGGCGTGGCCTTCGACGCGCCGCGCGCCGAGCGGCACGTGGCCTGGGTCGACGTGCCGGCGCAAGGCCAGGCGGTGGCGCGGCTGGCGTTCGTGCCGCCGCGGCGCGGGGCGCACGCGGTGCCGGCGCTGCGCGTGGAGACGCAGTTCCCGTTCGGGCTGTTCCGCGCCTGGTCGCTGTGGCGGCCGCAGGCGCAGGTGCTGGCCTGGCCGGCGCCCGAGCACCCGGCGGCCCCGTTGCCGGCACCGACGCCGCGCGCCGGCGAACGCCCGGGCGCCCGTGCCGACCGCGGCGAGTTCGACGGCGTGCGCGCCTACCAGCGCGGCGACACGCTGCGCCAGGTGGTGTGGAAGAAGGCCGCACGCACCGGCGAGCTGGTCAGCCGCGACGCGCGCGGCCCGGCCGGTCGCGAGCTCTGGCTCGACTGGGCCGCCACCGCCGGGCGCGGCGACGCCGAGGCACGGCTGTCGCGACTGGCCGCCTGGGTGCTCGCCGCCGAGCGCGCCGACCTGCACCACGGGCTGCGCCTGCCGGGCGTCGAACTGCCCCCCGGCCAGGGCGACGTGCACCGCCGCCGCGCGCTCGAGGCACTGGCGTTGTACTGAAGTGAACCTCCCCCGACGCGCTTCGCGCACCCCCTCCCGAGGAGCGGGCACCGCCAGCGGACCGGCAAAGCCGGAACCGCTGCGATCGCTCGATGGCGTCGGGTGCGTGCGTCGCGGGTCGCGCGAAGCGCGGTGGAGCAATTGACATGGCCTGCCTCGTAGCGCCGACGCCACCTTCGCCGAGCCGTGAAGGCGCCCTATCGCGATGCCTGGCAGCGCCGCCAGCGGCGCGGCGAGGCCGGTGGCGCGGTGGTCGCCCGAGGGCGTTCGCTGCATCGCCGGCGCGCCCTGCGCGACACGGCACCTGAACGCCATCGATGGCCATCGACCGCCAGCGCACGCTCGCCGCGATCGACCGCGGCCTGACCATCGCCACCTGGTGGCCGGGGTGGGCGCACCTGCCGCGCGACGCGCGCGACGTGCTGTTCCTGCTCGGCGTCATCGGCTGGACGGTGTTGCCGCACGCTGGCCACCTGCCGGCGTGGTGCATCGCGATGACCACCGCGGTGCTGCTGTGGCGCGCGCGGCTGGCGCTGCTGCAGCGTCCGCTGCCGGGGCGCTGGTCGGTGGTCGCGGTGCTGCTGGTCGCCGCCGCACTCACCTTCTGGAGCCACGGCACCCTGCTCGGCAAGGACGCGGGCGTCACGATGCTTGTGGTGCTGATGGTGCTGAAGACGCTCGAGCTGCGCGCGCGCCGCGACGCGCTGGTGGTGTTCTTCCTCGGCTTCTTCCTGGTGCTGACCAACTTCCTGTACTCGCAGTCGCTCGCGGTTGCGGCGGCGATGCTGGTGGCGGTGTGGGGCCTGCTGACGGCGCTGGTGCTGGCGCACATGCCGGTGGGCCGCCCGCCGCTGCGCCAAGCGACGATGCTCGCCGGGCGCGCCGCGCTGCTGGGCGCGCCGATCATGGTCGTGCTGTTCGTGCTGTTCCCGCGCTTCGGCCCGCTGTGGGGACTGCCGCAGGACGCGATGGCCAAGACCGGGCTGTCGGGCAGCCTGACGCTGGGCGGCGTGGCCGAACTCGCGCTCGACGACACGATCGCGTTTCGCGTGCGCTTCGACGGGCCGGCGCCGCCGGCGTCGCAGCTGTACTGGCGCGGTCCGGTGCTGTCGCAGTTCGACGGCCGCGACTGGCGCCGCCTGGTGCCCGGCTTCCCCGCCGAGCTGCGCCCGCGTGCCGAGCTGCGCGTGGCCGGCGCGCCGCTGGACTACGAGGTGGTGATCGAGCCTTCGCGGCTGCCGTCGCTGACGCTGCTCGAGGCCACGCCGCCCGAAGGCGAGCGGGTGCCGACGGCGCCCGATCTGCGGCTGCGCTTCACCGAAGACCTGCAGTGGCTCGCCGACCGGCCGCTGGTCGACCGCGTGCACCTGCGCACGCGCGCCTTCCCCCGCTTCGAGCACGGCCCGCGCGACCCGGTGGTCGGCCTGCGCGACCACCTCGAACTGCCGCCGGGCTACAACCCGCGCACGCTGGCCTGGGCGATGGAATTGCGCCGCGTGCACCCCGACGCCGACGCGCTCACGCTGGTGCAGCGCGTGATCGGGCACATCCGCGCCGAGGGTTTCTCGTACACGCTCACGCCCGGCGAGTACGGCGACGAGCGCGGCCGCCACGCCATCGACGAGTTCTGGCTCGACCGCCGCCAGGGTTTCTGCGAGCACTTCGCCACCGCGTTCGTCGTCGTCATGCGCGCGCTCGACGTGCCGGCGCGCGTGGTCACCGGCTACCAGGGCGCCGACCGCGTGCTGCAGGACGGCTGGGTCGTGGTGCGCAACAGCCACGCGCACGCCTGGGCCGAGGTGTGGATCGCCGGCCGCGGCTGGATGCGCGTCGACCCGACCGCCGCGGTGGCGCCAGAGCGCGTCGAGCGCAGCGCCTCGTTGCGCCCGGCGCCGGGGCTGGTGGCCGGTGCGCTGGGCAGCGTCGACCCCGAACTGCTGGCCACGCTGCGCCGCGCCTGGGAAGGCCTCAACCACGGGTGGAACCAGTGGGTGCTGAACTACTCGCGGGGCCAGCAGTTCGACCTGCTGCGCTGGCTCGGCGTCGACTCGCCCGACTGGGCCGACCTCGGTCTGCTGCTGGTCGCGCTGCTCAGCGCCGCGGCGCTGGCCGGTGCCGGCTGGGCCGCTTGGGACCGCTGGCGGCAGGACCCCTGGAGGCGCGCGCACCGCCGCATCCGCGAGCGGCTGGCCGAGCTGGGCGTGGCCGCCGCCGCGCACGAGGCGCCACGCACGCTGGCGCAGCGCGTGCGCACCGAGCTCGGCGACGCCGGCGCGGCGCTCGAGGCGCAACTGCGCGAGCTCGACGCCGCGCGCTACGCACCGCCCGCCGCCGACTCGACGCCGTCGCTGCGCCACTGGCAGCGCGACTTCGAGCGTGCCGCCACCGCCGCCGCGAGGCAGGCGCGCGGGAGATCCCGCGGTCGGTCGCGATAATCGCCCGATGCCGTCCCCGATCCCGTGGCGCCGCGCGCTCGGCGCCGCCCTCGTGCTGTGGCCGCTGGCCGCCTGGAGCGCACCGGCCGCCGCCGAGCCGCGCCTGCCCTACCTCGAGCGTGCCGACGTGCAGCGCTTCGTCGCCGAGACCGCACGGGCGCTGGACCTGGACGCCGACTGGATCGAGCGTCAGCTGCGCCCCGCGCGGCACGTCGGTGCGGTCACCCGGCTGATCATGCCGACCCCACCGGGCACAGCGAAGGACTGGTCGGCGTACCGCGCGCGTTTCGTCGAGCCGCAGCGCATCGGCGCCGGCGTCGCGTTCTGGCGCGACCACGCCGCCACGCTCGCACGCGCCGAGACCCAGTTCGGCGTGCCGGCGGCGGTGATCGTCGGCATCGTCGGCGTCGAGACCTTCTACGGCCGCATCACCGGCAACTTCCGCACCGTCGACGCGTTGGCCACGCTGGCGTTCGACTTCCCGAGCGGGCGCAGCGACCGCAGCGCGTACTTCCGCGACGAGCTGGCGCAGCTGCTGGCGTGGGTCGCGCACGAGGACATCGACGCGTCGTCGGTGCGCGGCTCGTTCGCCGGCGCGATCGGCCTGCCGCAGTTCATGCCCAGCAGCATCCGCCGCTGGGCGCTCGACTACGACGGCGACGGCCACGTCGACCTGCGCGGCAGCGCCGCCGACGCGATCGGCAGCGTCGCCAACTTCCTCGCCGGCCACGGTTGGCAGCGCGGACTGCCGACGCACTACGCGGTGACGCCGCCGGCCGAACGCGTCGACCGCGCGACGCTGCTGGCCCCCGACATCGTGCCCAGCTTCAGCGCCGCGCAGTTCGCCGAGCGCGGCGCTACGCTCGACGACGCCGGCCGCGCGCACGACGGGCTTCTCGCGCTGGTCGAGGTCGACAACGGCAGCGCACCGCCGAGCCACGTCGCCGGCACGCACAACTTCTTCGTGCTCACGCGCTACAACCGCTCGAGCTACTACGCGCTGGCGGTGCTCGAACTGGGCGCGGCGGTCGAAGCCGCGCACCGCGCGACGCGCCAGGCGGCGCACTGACCGGGCACCGCCCGCCGCGCGCCGGCGACGGCTACTTGCCGCGCGACGCCGACTTCTTCGCCGGCGCACCGCCGCTGCCGCGCTGCAGCGCCTCGGACATGCCGATCAGCACGCCGCTGGCCATCGCCGCGTAGCTCTCGGCCAGCGCCTGCGCGGCGCGCATCCCGGCGCGGCGGCCCTCGCGCGCGGCGTCGTGCATCTGCGCGAGCATCTGCTCGACGGTCTTGGCGGCCTGCCCGCCCGCCAGCGTGCCGCCGGCCTGCATCTTCTCGAGCACCTGGTTCCACGGCCCGGCGAACGGGGCGCCGGCGCCCTCGGCGGCCTTCTTCACCGTGCCGATCAGCGTGTCCTCGATCTTGTCGAGGTCGTCGAGCGCCTTCTTCAGGTGCCTCTCGCGCAGGTCGGCACCCTGCGCCAGCAACTGCTGCAGCGCGACGCGGTTCGCGTCGACGGCCTTCAGCAGCGCCTCGTCCATGCCGGCGACCGCCTGGTCGAGCAGCGGCGCGACGTCGGCGCCGAGCGGGTTCTTCGCCACCCCGGCACCGGCCGCCTCGGTCACGCTCTTGAGCGTCGCGCGGATGTTCTTCAGCGTCAGCTCGCGCCCCTGCAGCGCCTGAAGCGTGGCCTGGGTCACCGCCTGGCGCAGCTGCTCGGACTGCTGCGCCGTGGCGGATTCGAACATCGAGATCAGCGCGTCGGCATCGAACGCGGGCTTGGACATGGCGGCTCCTCGGCGGGTTGGGATGGCGCGGCACGGCGGCCGCGCCGCGATGCTCGCACCGCGCACGGCCTTCGGCAAGCGCCGGCCGATGGCCTTCAGCCGGCGCGCGACGCCGGCGTCGTCGCGCCGGCCTTGAGTTCGACGACGTTGCCCTCGGGGTCGTCCAGGTACAGCGACGGGCCCTCGCCCTCGGCGCCGTAGCGTGAAGCGAGCGGCCCCGCCGTGACGCCGCAGGCGGCGAGCCGGGCGCGGATCGCCGCCTCGTCGAACGGTTCGACGCGCAGGCAGAAGTGGTCCAGGTTGCGCCCCTGCGCGCCAGGGGCGGCGCCGCCGACGCGGCCGAGTGGCCCGTCGACCGAGACCAGGTCGATCAGCGAACGCCCGGCGCGCAGTTGCACCAGGCCGAGGTCGTCGCGCCGGCGCTCGACGCGGCAGCCGAGCGCGTCGCCGTAGAACCGCACCATGCGCTCGAGGTCGACGGCACGCAGCACCAGGTGGTCGATGCCGACCACCTGCATCGCCGTGGCGGGCGGACTGGCGCCGGCGTGCGCGTCGCCGTCGCGTGCGTCGCGCCACATCGAGCCGTGCTGCAGGTAGTGGTTGAGCCGCCGCTCCCAGGCCTGCATCGAGTCGCGGTACGCGGCTTCGGTGAACGAGCGCAGGAAGTCGTCGCCCGCCGGGCCCAGGCTGGTGTGGGAGTAGGTGACGGTGGCCTCGCAGCCCGCGTCGAGCGCGCGCAGCCGGATCGACAGCCGGCACGCCGTGACCTTCGGCGTGACCTTGATCATCTCGACGACGCCGGCGTCGGGTTCGTGGCGCGTCACGACCCACACCGCGTCGTCGTGCGGCGCCGCGGCGGTGACGAACACGCAGTCGGGTTCGGCCACGCCCGAATGCGACCACACGCGCAGCGGGTTCCACCCGTCGATCCAGTCCGCCTCGCGCACCGGACACAGCAGCGGGAACACCGCCGAGGGCGGAGCCACCAGGCGTTGCGTGTAGCTGCGGCTGACGCGGTTCGGGGCGGCGATGTCCATGACGGTCGGGAACGCGGCGCGCAGGCGGGGACGTCCCGAGGATACGACGGCTCGACACCGGCATGGCAAGACCACCCAGCGGCCGCCGC